>JAYULG010000067.1:0-18215 GCA_043763755.1 Akkermansiaceae bacterium
GCGCGGTTGCCGGGAGTGCTGAGAGACGAGACTCTAGTGGGGCTTTTCCCAGGGAGCCGAGAGCGGGAAATCGCACGGTTGTTTCCATTGCTGGTAGATGCGGCCAAGATTTTAAAGGCAAAGCGGACAAACTTAAAATTCGAGGTGCCAGCAGCATCCCCTGAGCTTGCATCGCAAATCCGTGAGTCGTTAAAAACGAACGGCGTGGGTGACTGGATCTTGGTGACGGAGGGTGGCAGCCACTCATTGATGCAACGGGCTGGCTGCGCGGTGATCGCTAGCGGGACGGCCACGCTGGAGGCTGCGTATTATGGGCTGCCGTATTGTTTGGTCTATCGGGTGGCAGATTTGACTTATCGGGCGGCGCAGGTGTTGCTCAAAATCGAGCGCATCGGCCTCGTCAACATTCTCGCGGGAGAAGAAATCGTAGAAGAATTCATTCAAGATGCTGCGCAGCCTGCTACGGTGGCGCGCGCACTGGGAGATTTTTTGGATTTACCTGAAAAGTGCGAGGCCTTGCGGCTGAGGCTCGCGGAAACAGCATCAAAGCTCGGCGGTGCGGGAGCACATGAGCGAGCCGCGAATGCCGTGGCAATGTGGTTGATGCAGGGAGACGCTTGAAAATTTTGGTTCGAGGTTGCGTTTTGGTGATGAGTGGCTATCAAGCAGCGCGATGAAATTTTTCTCCTTACCGCTCGTGCTGCTGGTGGCGACATTCGTGTTTGCTGCCTCATGTGAGCGCCACGAATTCGAGGGGCCAGATGGCACCAAGCAACTCCACCAAAAACACAGCGCGCATGTGCCGGGGCACAAGGCTGAGGATGGCGCAGAGCCGCATGGCGAAAAGCCTGCTCACTGAAGATTTTCGCGCACTCTTGTGTAGGTCATAAAGCACTCACCAGCAGGGTGCTGAGGCTCAAAGCGGCTGATCTGATAAGCTCGCGAGGCATCAAGGTAGCCGTTTGGGATGCCCGTGGCCGTGGGGGCCAGCAGGCCGCTGAACAATGAATGGCCTGCGATGGTGAGATGAAATTCATCGATCAAATCGAGCGCAGTCAGCTCTCGGATCAGTTGGCCGCCGCCTTCACAATGAAGATCACGTACGGCATAATCCTCTGCGAGGGTGTGGATAAATTCTAACAGCGAACCATGATGGGTGATCACGCCCGCCAGAGTGACCGTGGACTTTTTTTCAGATGCAATGAGCAGGTGGATCTCACCACCGGGTTTTCTAAAAATCGGGTGCGACGGGTTGATTTCTCCGTGCTTGGAGACGATGCACCGCAGCGGCTGCCTGTCTTTGCCGGGGACTGTCATCGTCATCGCATCACTTTCTAGCGTGCCTCTGCCGATGAGGAGGGCGTCTGCGGATTCGCGCAAAAAAAGCAGCCGGGCGTGATCTGCAGGCGATGTCCAGCCCGAGGCGATTCTGGCGACTGAAGAAATCTTCCCATCAGCGGAGATAGCAAGATTGGTGGAAATTTTCGGCAGGCGCATGCTGAAATCTGGCAAGCGTGACACGGTCCCACAAGGGCTGAAGAGAATTTTCCTCATCCCTGCCTTGCCAAGCACAGTTCCATCATTCACACCGAGCGGGTCTCCCTTTTACGTTTTTTAATGACTCTCGAGATTGGACTTACCTTGGCGGTGATCGCCCTCACGCTCGTTGCGTTCATCCGCGAATGGGCAGCGCCGGATGTGCTCGCGCTGTCCATTCTTTGCCTTGTCGTGGCCCTAGGCCTCGTGGATGCCCGGCAAATGACGGATGTTTTCAGAAATGAGGCACCACTTACCATCGCGTGCCTCTTTGTAATTGGCGGGGCTCTAGAGAAATCCGGTGCCGTCGATCACATCGGTAGGCTTCTGCGGGATCGGCTCTCTGGGAATACTCGCACGGCGATTTTTGCGTTTTCGGCTCTCACAGCGTTTTTCAGCGCTTGGATGAACAACACCGCGATTGTGGCCATCATGCTGCCAGTCACTTTGGGGTTTGCACGTTCCAAGGATATCGCTGCCTCGCGGCTGCTGATGCCGCTTTCATATGCCTCCATTTTGGGCGGCTGTTGCACTCTCATCGGCACTTCCACCAATCTATTAGTGAATGGTGCGTTGCGAGATCTTGGTGAGCGTCCGATGACGATGTTCGAGCTCGCACCTCTCGGGATCCCGCTCGCCATCGCGGGTGTTGCCTATCTCACGATGTTTGGGCCGCGGTTGATACCGGCACGCACTTCCATCACTGGCAGCCTTGAAATTTCCAGCCGGACCTCGCCACTCTACCATCTACTCATCGGTGCCGGATCTAATATCGTGGGGCGCAAGCTCATTGATACGCCGCTAGCAAATCGTGAGTCTGGAATCCACGTGATGGAAGTCCGCCGCGCTGGGACACGGGTGATGGAATCCTTGAGTGAGATTACCATCCAGAAAAATGATCGCTTTCTCGTGGCACTCCATCGTCGCCGGGGAAAAGCCGCCCAAGCGGAGGAATTTTTCAATGAAATAGGCGCAGAAGTCCTCTCCTCGGTGGATGGCATCGTCTCGGAACTCGTCGTGTGCGATGAGTCTTCTCTCATTGGAGATACGCTCGCGAAAAAGGACTTCCGCCAGCGCTACAATTGCGTGGTTCTTGCCGTCCATCGCAATGGCGTGAATATCACGGATCGCATCGCGAATCTTGCTTTGGACGAGGGCGATACCTTGCTCGTCATCACCGCCCTTAACAACCTCGAGGCACTCAAGGCAACTCGGGATTTCATCCTCACAGATGCCCCGCAAGATGTATCTCCGCAGGTGAAAAAGAAGCCCATGCGCCACGTGGTCTTGGCCTGGACTGCACTCATCGGAGTGGTGCTAGTGGCCACACTTTCTGATCTACTCGCTGGGGTCATTCCGGGCGTTTCCGCAGTGCCCATCCACTATGCGGCGATGGTGGGTGCCTTGGCGCTTTTATGGCTGAAAATAGTCACCCCGCGCGAGGCTTATGCCAGTATAGATTGGCAGGTCTTGTTGATGCTTTACGGCTTGTTAGGCCTAGGCATGGCCATGCAATCGACGGGCACTGCGGCATGGCTTGCGAAGGGCATCGTCGATGTCACTGAGGGCTTCGTGGCACCTGAAAATTTACCGATCGTCCTACTGTGGCTGATATTTTTACTCACGCTCTGTCTCACCGAAGTACTATCAAACAATGCGACTGCCGTGATGATGATCCCCATCGTCATCAAGCTAGCGCATACCCTGGGGGTGGACTCGCGGCCTTTCATCATCGCTGTGACTGTGGCCGCTTCCACAGCCTTCGCCCTGCCGATGGGCTACCAAACACATCTGATGGTCTATGGTCCAGGTGGCTATAAATTTATCGATTTCCTCAAGGTGGGCATCCCACTGAATGTGATTTGTTGGGTGATCAGTTGCACATTGATTCCGCTGATTTGGAGTTTCTGATGCGGCGGGGGAAGCTACTAGGTTCTGCCTTAGATTTTTCACCGTATGGCCTTGTGATAGCATGCAAAACCATCCAGCGTCCGCCTGACCCGTATGAACTTCCCCATGGCCAGCGATCATCCGTTCCAATTACTTTTTGAAACTCTCGGGCGTAGCTCCCCTTTTCATGCCGAGTCAGTCAACCAAGCCGCCTTCGCAAGCATGGTAGAAACTCTCTCTGTGCCGTTAGAAAAAACCGGGCGGTGTATCCTCCTACGCGCGCCTCGGGCGGGCCATGGGAAAACGCATCTCCTCTCGCGCACACAGCAGTTTTTAGGCGCGACGCATGAGTTTATCCCCCTACAGCCGGCATTTGGAAACAAGGTGAACTCCGTTTCTGTGACCAATGATGTGCTGCGGCGCATGGTGCGTCCGCTGCCCGCTTCTGGTGGGCTGTGCATGTTAGATTTGGCGACGCGCCGCTTGTTCGCGAGTGCCTTGCAGCCACTCGTGGGATCCGGTGAGGTGCCATGCCAAGATCGTGAAGGCGCACTCTCCGCGCTGCGGATGCGGCCGATCGAGACGTTTGATTTCCACCATGCCAATGCGGTGACGGCCCACTGGGCACGGGAAAACTTTGAAGTCCTAGGGCAACGGCTGAGCCTCGAACTTGCCGAGCGCTGCAATCTCCCCGTGCGTGAAATCGCATTTTGGGTGGATGCGCTATTTCGGTTTGCCGCCACCCCGGTGGAGAACCCAGGCCGCATTAAAATTTTGATGGATCATGCCCAACCCGGAAATGCGGACGAGGGCGCAGCCATGGAGCGACTTGAAGCATTGTTAGGCCTGCTTTCGCAACTTAACCGCGTGGTGTTAGTGGCAGATGACCTTGAGGGATTTTCCGCAGATGAGACCGCCGCGCTCAAATTTGCCGCGTTCGTGGCTGCCCTTCGCCAATCCGTGGAAAGGCTCGATGTGGTGCTTTCTCTGAACGTCGATGTGTGGGAAAGCGCATTTTTGCCCCGCCTGAGTGGTGGCTTGGCAGATCGGCTGTCCGAGGTGGTGATCGATCTCATGCCCCTCACGGAAAGGGAAATGGCTGCGTTGTTAGAATCCCGCGTGCCCGGGCTAGGCAGCCGTGTGTTGGAACATGTGAATCGTGCCGAGGCTGGCACGCACGCGCGGGGTCTCATCCGCGCAGCCGGCCTCGCGTGGATGAGGGCAAGCGCCCAAAATTCAGCCGTGGTTCCACCTCCGCCAGCCGAGATCCCAGCAGCGTTGCATGTTGAAGTTTCACCGCCGCCAGCCCCGCCCATAATAATTTCCCCGCCGGAAGCGCCCCAAGAGATTGTGGAAAACGCACCACCTCTCATACCCGATGAGCCATCCATTTTCGCTGAGGTAGAAACCTCCATCTTCGCTGCTGAAATTAGTAATCCACTCACTCAGGAAGCGCCGCCTATTTGGCCTTCGCCAGAGTTCATTCAGCCGCCTGAAGTGACAGCGGGTTATGAACCATCGCAGGATTTATCGATTGATTCTCCGTTTGAATTTGCTGTGAAAGAGCAAGTCATCGAGGAGTGTCAGGAACCTATCTCTGCTCCGCCGCCGCAATTCGAGTCTCCTTTTCAAATTGCAGAACCAGCAGGCCCCATTGATCTGCCCACTCCAGCTCGCTCTGAAAACTACAGCCCTGAGATAGCACCCTCATTTTCTGATGGCACGCCGGCGCCTCCGGAGCCCGCCCCCTCAGAATCTGATTCGGATCGCGTCGATGAGCTGCTCCGTCAATTCAGAGATCGCTACGGTCGTGGGAGCTTGTGAAATTTTTCACAAAGCCCTTGCGAACTGACCTTTCCTGAGTGCTTAGTCGGCAGGAAAATTCGCAATGAGTACAAGCACCCAGGAAATCGAAGCTCCAGACACCATCGCCCGCGCCGCTCGTGCTGCCGATAGTTACCACGCGGAAACTGACGATATCGTTGGCGAGCGCATGGTCCTGAATATGGGGCCGTCTCATCCTGCTACTCACGGAGTCTTGCGGCTGATTCTCGAGCTCAATGGCGAGGTGATTGAATCCGCCATCCCAGACGTGGGCTTTCTCCACCGCGGCGATGAGAAAATCGCCGAGAACATGCATTATAACCAATTCGTTCCTTACACGGATCGCTTGGACTATCTTGCCCCACTTGCGAACAACGTCGCCTATGCCTGTGCGGTGGAAAAACTCATGGGCTGGACACTGCCACCGCGCGGCCAAGCGCTGCGCGTGCTTTGTTGCGAACTCGCCCGTATTTCCTCCCACATGCTCGGCGTGGGAGTGTGTGCCATGGACGTAGGAGCGATGACTGTTTTCCTCTACACCTTCACCGAGCGGGAAAAAGTTTACAACATGTGCGAGCAACTCACAGGCGCTCGCTTCACCACTTCCTACACCCGTGTCGGTGGGCAGCTCCGTGATATGCCCCCCGGTTTCGAGGCTACAGTCCGTCAATTTCTCGATGAGTGCCTCGTCACCATTGGCGAGATTTCCAAGCTGCTCGATAAGAACAAAATCTTCTTAGACCGCATGGTGAACGTGGGCGTGATCTCCAAGGAATCGGCAATCGTTTGGGGCATGACTGGCCCGAATCTACGAGCGTCTGGTGTTCCGCGCGACCTACGCAAAGACCGGCCATATCTCGGTTACGAAAAGTATCAATTTGATATACCCATCACCGATGAGGGCGATTGCTACGCGCGCTATCAAATCCGGATGGAAGAGATGCGCCAATCCATCCTCATTTGCCGCCAAGTGCTCGATACGATGCCCGATGGTCCGGTGAATCTCGCAGATTCAAAAAGCATGCTGCCGGATAAAGAGAAGGTCGCGATGTCCATGGAAGAGCTCATCCACCATTTCATCGTTTCCACCCAAGGCATTGCGGCGCCTGCCGGGGAAGTCTATTTTGCAGCGGAAAATCCCAAGGGCGAACTCGGATTCTATATCCACTCCAAAGGCGGCGGAGTGCCCTATCGCTTGAAAATCCGCAGCCCATCGTTTTGCAATCTCTCGATCACCTCCAGGCTTCTCCCCGGCCACATGGTCTCGGATATCCCAGCCATCCTCGGCTCGCTCGATTTCGTGATGGGTGAGTGTGATCGGTAAAAATTTTCGCTAACGTCCATGTCCACATCGTCCCTCGCAGAATCCATCGCCTCGCACGAGACACCCGGCTCTCAGTTTTACCCGCCATTTGCCATTACGCCTGATCTCATCGCGGAGGCGGACGAGCGGATTTCTCATTACTCGATCAATATCCGCTCGGCCACCTTGCCGCTGCTTCACATCGTGCAGCATCGCTTCGGTTACATTTCTGCCGCCGCCATCGAGTGGGTGGCGGCGAAGTTAGAGTTGGAGCCGATCAAGGTTTTAGAGGTCGTGAGTTTCTACCCAGGGTTCCGCCAATCCGCGCCCGGCAAGTTTCACATCCGGATTTGCCGCACACTTTCGTGCGCCATGGGCGGGTCTTATGAGCTGATGGATCGCCTCGCAGAGCTCACTGGGATCGACCGCTCAGCCAGCGATTCGCACCATCACCCGGTGTCTGTATCACCATGCGGGAAATTTTCTGTCGAGTATGCTGAGTGCCTTGCATCCTGCGGAACCGCGCCCGTTTGCATGGTGAACGATCATTTTCACGAAGGCATCACCCCGGAAAAAGCGGAGGAATTGCTCGCGAGATATTCGTGAGCTTCTGCATGGGTCAGGCTGCCGTATGGGAAACTTACACATTTCAGCTTTTCGGTTTTGCGCGGTGCGTAATAATGGCCATCTTCCTGCCAAGCTCACCTCATGATCACTTACACCAAGCAGCCTCACGCGAGAGAACATCGGCTCATCTTTAAAAATGTGGACCGCGAGGGCTGGGACCCCGGCATCGAGTGCTACATGCGGGATGGCGGCTACGAGGATTTGAAAAAAGCCTTCACCATGGTGCCCAAAGACATCACCGAGGAGGTGAAAAAGTCCGGCCTGCGGGGCCGCGGCGGGGCGGGATTCCCCACCGGCATGAAGTGGACTTTCATCCCGCCTAACAACACCAAGCCAGTCTATCTCATCTGCAATGGCGATGAATCCGAGCCTGGCACCTTTAAAGACCGCTACATCCTTCACCAAGACCCTCACCAGCTCGTGGAGGGAATGTTGATTTCCTGCTTCGCCGTCGGCGCACGTACGGCCTACATTTACATTCGTGAAGAATTCCCGGAGGCCGCCTTGATCGTGGAGCGGGCCATCGAAGACGCTCGGGCGAAAAATTTCTTGGGTGAAAATGTGTTAGGCTCAGGCTTCGATGTAGAAATTTACGTCCATCGCGGTGCAGGTGCCTACATTTGCGGAGAGGAGACTGGCCTTATCGAGTCGCTCGAAGGGAAGCGCCCATACCCGCGGATCAAGCCACCGTATTTCCCCGCAGCGCTCGGCCTCTACATGTGCCCTACCATCGTCAATAACGTAGAGTCGCTCTGTCACGTGAAACACATCATCCGCATGGGTGGTGACGAGTATGCCAAGTTCGGAGTGGCTCGGAATACCGGCACCCGTATTTTATGCGTCTCTGGGGATGTGAAAAACCCGGGCTACTTCGAGGTGGAGGTAGGCAAAGTCACGATGCGGGAGCTGCTTTACGAAATGTGCGGTGGGCCGAAAGACGGGCGGGAATTTAAAGCCGTCATCCCCGGCGGATCGTCCTCGAAAATTCTTAAGTGCAACGAGGTCTTCAAATTAAAAAACCCAGATGGCACCACCCGAGATCTCGATTTCTGGGATATCCAGATGGATTTTGACACCCTAGCCGCCTGCGGATCCATGGCAGGTTCAGGCGGGGTCATCGTGCTTGATGATTCCCGGAAAATGTCTTGGGTGCTCAATAACCTCAATGCCTTTTATGCCCATGAGTCCTGCGGCCAATGCACGCCTTGCCGCGAAGGTTCCACATGGATGAAGAAAATCTCAGATCGGCTCGTGGAAGGCACCGCAAGTCCTGAGGATATCGAGACGCTCGAGAGCGTAGCCTATCAAATCGATGGGCGCACCATTTGTGCCTTCGGAGAAGCCTCGTCATGGCCTGTAGAAGCCATCATTGGGAAATTTCGTGATGAACTTCTGGCAGACACGAAAGCCAGTAACGCGACGATCCCTCACAACATCGAAGAAGAGGCGCAGCGCCGCTTTTTGCAACCTGTCTGAGCCGCTGATGCCCAGCGGGAAATTTCGCCCTTCCCGCCTGAGCAAGACTCGTCCAAGTTTCACCCGTGCGTGTTTCTTTTCTCTGGGTCATCCTTCTTTCCCTCGTCGTTGTGGGAGCAGTGTGGTCGCTTGGCGTGCGTGATAAAAACTTTCTAATCCCCCCATCTGAGAGCGAGCTTGCAGCCATCCGCGGACGAGTCGAGATGCGGCTTTCACAACAAGACATCGTAGCGGAACCGCTGCAGGCGCCCGTCCTCGCACCTCCGCCAGCAGAACCCATCGTGGTGGTGGAGCCGAAAAAAGAAATCGCTCTTGGTGATCTCTCAACTCCTCCCGAACTGACCCAATACGCTGAGCGGGCAGCAGAAGGGGCGGCCCATCTTATCGAGTTGGCGACTGCACTTGAGGAAAATGGCCACTTCAGCCGCGCGTTACTGGCATGGGAACGCGTCATCGATCTCACTCGCCCAGACGGAGAACAATTTGCCACTGCTTTCGGCGCGATTCGCCGGCTTCACCCCACCTTGCCGAGTTGGAATCAGGATTTCACAAAATCCATCGAAGTGACTCTCAATACCGGCACTGGAAAATCCATGGCAAAAAAACTCAAGCCCGTGCTCGATGAAGTCGCCCAAGAACTTAGCAAAGCCTCATCGGGTATTCTAAATTTCACCGCAAAGGTCAACGCCGGGAAAACCGACCTCACCGCAAATGGACCCACCCCCGTCGCGCTTTGGTTGGCGGGGCCGAGCAAAGACTCGGCATCTACCGAAGTGCTTTCATTCACCGTGGAGTCAGAGGGTCAATTGCAGTTCGATATTTTCAAAACAGTTTTCCAATTGATGCGCGGCCACCTCAATCAGAACACTTCATACACCACTCCAGCCGCCCTCGCTGCGGATGAGGCGCCTCTCGATGCCTTGAGTTATCGATTCACCCGCCTTTGCTGGCGTGACTTTGGCGAGTCTTTGAGACTGCCCGCAGAAAAATTTCCTGCAACTCGCACAAATCCCTAAGATTTTTCGCGCAGTGACGTTTTCATTGTGGAATGTTGCGGCCCATCCGTTTTTTATTCTCCCATGATCTATTCTTTGTCAACTCGCTCGTTATGCATCTTCCTTGCCGCGATTTCGTCGCTGGCCACTGCCCAAAACCAAGCGCCTGCTAACGCTGCTGCCCCACCCACCGTGGAGCAGCCCACGGTAGAAACGGATCCGTCGGTGAAAAAAATTGATGAATCCCGCTATGATATCGGTGGCATCATCATCGATCAAAAACTTCGAGAGATTCGCTTCCCCGCGAAGGTCAATATGCCGGAGGGCTTGCTGGAATTCATCGTCGTCCATAGCCGCGGCAAGCTCCACGAATCACTCCTACTCACGGAAATTTCCCCCACCAAGCTGAATCTCGCCTTCACCCTCCTGCGCTACCCGCCCTCCCGTGAGCTCTACGCGCTGCCGAATGACCGGGGTGGTGAATCAAACGACTACCCAGAAGTGCCTGCCGAGACTAAAGCCGCCGCACGCGTCAAAATCGAAGTGGAATGGCAGGACGGCGATTCCCTCAAACGCTTCCCTATCAATGATTGGATCCAGCACACCACCACCACGCTCGCCATGCCACCCGGCCCTTGGGTCTATGGCGGATCACAAGTCCAAGATGGGAAATATGCTCCTGAAATTTCCGGCGATATCGTAGCAGTTTTTCTTTCCGGTTCCTCAATCGTCAATTACCCCGGCGCTGATAACCGCGATGACACAGTCTGGATTGCTTTCCCAAAACGGGTCCCACCAGAGGGCACGGATGTCACAGTCATCATCAGCCCGTATGCTAACTGATTTTTTAAAAAATCGACCCATGAAACTCCTCACCACTCTCGCAATTCTCGCCTCCAGCCTCACTCATGCCGAGGAGGCGAAGCCGCAACGTTACGAATCCCTCAAGCAAGAAATGCGGCTTTCCATTGCACGCGGCAATGCATGGCTCCTAGCCCAGCAAAAACCAGACGGCTCATGGGATGATGGCGGGCTGCCTGCACTCACCGCGCTGGCACTTACCGCTCTCACCCAAGATCCCAATCGCGACCCCAAAGCCCCATGGCCGGACTCGCTCGACAAAGGCTACGCATGGCTTCTCGCCCAGCAAAAACCAGACGGCGGCATCTACAACAAAGGCCTCGCCGTTTACAATACTGCCACCTCCGTCACTGCCCTCGTCTCAGCCTCCCGCGAGGTCTATGAACCCGCCATTGTCCGTGCGCGGAAACACCTCATCGATAATCAATGGGACATCGGCCAGAAAAAAGAGAACGATAATTTCAACGACGGCGGCATAGGCTACGGTTCAAAAAACGATCACACGGATATGTCAAACACCTACCTCGCGATCGAGGCGCTGGCCCTTTCCAAAAAAGTCATTGAAGACGGGAAACATGGTGAGCAGCCAGACCTCGACTGGGATGCCGCCATTACCTTCCTTTCTCGCTGCCAAAACCTAGAAGGCAGCAACGACCAAAACTGGGCCTCAAATGATCCGAAAAATAAAGGCGGCTTCATCTACGCCCCCGGCCAATCCAAAGCGGGCGAAGACAAGCTGCCAAATGGGCGCACCGCACTTCGCTCCTACGGCTCCATTTCATACGCTGGCCTGCTTTCTCTCATCTACGCCAAGCTCAGCCCGAGCGATCCACGGGTAGTCGCCCTGAAGGAATGGCTGGGCCGCAATTACACGGTGGAAGAAAATCCCGGGATGGGCGCGCAGGGCCAATTCTATTTCTACCAAACCATGGCCAAAGCGCTCTCCGCCGCAAATATCAGCACCCTCAAGCTCGAAGATGGTACGGCAGCGGATTGGCGCACAGACCTCGCCGGAAAGCTCCTCGAGCTGCAACGCGAAGATGGCTCATGGGTCAATCCCAATGGACGCTGGATGGAGTCCAATCCAGTGCTCGTCACCGCCTACACCGTGATGTCACTGGCGCAAGTTTACGCGTCAATTCCCGAGTGATGATTCGCCCTTCGCCAGCGACGCTCGTTTTAGAAGAAATTAAACCGCAGATGAACAGGATGGACGCAGATGAAGAGGCATAGGCACTTACTTTTTGCGATTTGATGAGGCGTAGTGACAGCGTATCAACCAATCTGCCTCTCCATCTGCGCTTATCCAGTCCATCTGTGGTTAGCTTTTTCCCCGTTGTAAAGAGCCCGGCTAGGCCATTGCCAGTTACTCTGAAATTTTGACGAGTCATTGAACATCAACTGACTAGCGTCTAAAAATTTCTTGCACGTTTCAGACGTTTCTTGATTGTATGGCACGGAAAACGCATCAGAGGGGCTGACTCATAGCTCGGTGAGGTGCTTAGAATCGCGCTATCTCATATTCCGTTTTTACATCACGATTCTCCTTTCAAAACGTCTCATGGCTACCATCACCAAGCGCGAACTCGTTATCAAAATCAATGATCGCCTCGGCAGCCAAGGTCTTGAAATCACCCAACAACAAATCCTCGATGTGGTCCAAACCTTGATCGACGAAATCACATGTGCCCTCGCTCAGGGGGATACCGTGGTGATGCGGAACTTCGGTGCGTTCCAAGTCCGCGAGATGAAGGCAAAGATCGGTCGCAATCCCAAGAACCCGGGAAAAGATGTGCCAATTCCCGCCCGTGCCGTTGTCAAATTCAAGCCTGGCAAAGAGATGAAAGAAAAGGTCGCCGCTACGCTTCAAGTCATCCGTGAGCGAGCATAGCCAGCCGTGATTTCCAAATCCAAGCCCAGCCTCGTCCTCGCCGCTCTCACAGTAGCGGCTTTAATTTTGTGTCTATCATGCGCTCGCCCGGGTGGCCACGAAGGCTACATGACGCGCTCCTACACAGTCCGTGGGGAAACCTACCGTCCCATGTCAGTCGAAGCAGCGCTGCAATATGAAGAAACTGGCTCGTGCTCGTGGTTCAATGAATCCAAGTTTTTCGGCTTGATCCGTGGGAACACCTCTCTTGGCGAAAAAGTCCAGCCTTGGCACCTGATCGCTGCCCATAAAACGCTGCCACTGCCTTGCCTCATCAAAGTCACCAACACCGAAAACGGGAAATCCCTCAAAGACCGCGTCAACGACCGCGGGCCATCCATCGCAGGGCGTATATTGGATCTTTCCCCGCGTGCTGCGAAGAAACTCGGCTTCTACGAGCAAGGCCTCACCACCGTCCACATCGAGGTCATCTCCGTGGGCGATGGCGCCTACAAACGGAAAAAGCGCAGCGGATGGCTAGGCTGGCTGCCGTAAAGAGCGACCGCCACCTAGTTTGCCAAGGAAATTGCAAATACGTTTCCGCCCCACCCATCTTCAAATTCTTCCGCCCCACTTTTCTATCTCTTCACCTTGGCGTCTTGGCACCTTGGCGGTTCAGCATTATTTCCATACCCACCCGCATTCCCAAAGCGTTTCCGGGCTTGAATAACAGGGAACTCCGCCCTCAAACTCCGCCCGCTGCCCTGAGGCACATTTCCCTTATGTCTAACTCTGCTGAAATCCGCGTCTTCGCCCCTGCCACCGTCGCAAACGTCGCTTGCGGTTACGATGTCCTTGGCTTTGCGATTGATGCTCCGGGCGATGAAATCATCGTCCGTCATTGCGATAAACCGGGCCTGCACATTTCCAAAATCACGGGCGATAACGGCAAGCTCCCCAAAAATCCTGCCCAAAACTGTGCCGGTGTTGCCGCCCTTGATCTTCTCAAGCACCTCGGTATGTCGGATCGCGGCATCGAGATGGAGATTCATAAAAAAATGCCCTTTGGCTCTGGCCTCGGCTCATCCTCCGCCTCCTCCGTGGCCGGCGCTTTTGCTGTGAACCAACTCATTGGCAATCCACTGAGCAAGAAGCAACTTCTGCCCTTTGCCATGGCCGGAGAAGCCTCTGCCGATGGTGCGTGGCATGCGGATAACGTCGCACCTTGCCTCTTCGGCGGGATCGTTTTTATCCGCTCGAATCTCGAACTTGATTTCGCGCAAATCCCAGCACCTAAAAACCTCTGGGCGGCCGTTGTCCACCCGGATATCGAGATCCTCACCAAAGTCGCTCGTGAAATTCTACCCAAAGAAATCCCGCTTGAGAATGCCACCCAGCAAATCGGCAATCTCGGGGGCCTGCTTTGTGGCCTCATCCAAGAAGACTACGGCCTCATTTCCCGTTCCATTCACGATGTGATTGCCGAGCCCCGCCGCCAAAAACTCATCCCAGATTTCTACACCGCAAAGCGTGCTGCCCTCTCCGCCGGTGCCCTAGGGTTTTCCATCTCCGGTGCTGGCCCCTCTGTCTTTGCCCTCTGCGAAGGTGAGGAAATCGCCCACAAAGTCGCCGCCGCCATCACCAAAGTCTTCGAGAAAATCCCTCTCAGCAGCCAATCCTACGTCTCCCGCATCAACCCTACCGGCGTGCATGTTATCGAGTGAGTTCGTGATAAATTTCCCTTTTGCCCCGGCCATCGTTCCAGCGCAGGAAACCATTTCTTAGAATACCACTGCCCACTTCCTACACTCTCGGGTTAGTTCATATAATAATTTACCCTTAGTTCTTTCGACGAGTGTCTAGATGACATTCACTGCCTTTGCAGTTCTTGGATGCGCAGCTCTATCGCTTTTGCTTGGTCGCCTAGATTACTGAGTTGGTAGGCACTTTTTATTGCAATGAGCGAGTCCATATCATTCGGAAAAAGGGCAAGTGCTCGCAGATAGGCTTCAATGGCATCTGCCGGGCGGTTTACTGCCATGAAGTAATCTCCCACTCGCAGCGGCATAGGGGTGAGAATCAATGGCGGAAAGAGTGCAGGCGAGGGGCGTTGGCGATCTGCTGCGGAGCTAAACCAATTGTATGCCGAGCGGATTTCAGACTTAGGACCCGCCAGGGCGATGCGGCCGCGGATATCACTGGCCAATACCTCCAAAGCTCTGAATGAGCGCACCCATTCGGAGCGTTCTCCGCTTCCACTGGCTGCGCTCTGAGCTTTCGCCATGGCTTCTCCATGATGGGCCATGGCCGCGGAGACATCCTTGGCTTGGGCGAGGTCTCCTGCATCGATCAAGCGGCGGGCTTCCAAGGCCAAGCGCAAGCCATCGATCCACCAATAGGCGAGTGACGAAGCATGATATTGTTTAATTTCTTGAGGCTTCGCCATGGAGGCCAGCGCCTCGCCAGCATTTCCCCGTAGCCCTCGGTGGAGCAGCAGGCGTGCGGGCAGAGTTTTGGCATCCCAAAGCAGAATTCGTGCGCCGGGCGAGGCCACCCTCTCCGCCGGGAGCGGAGTGGCAGCAAGTTGCCTCGCAGTAGCGTATGCGTTATCGAAGTCGCCCTTGGAGGCCATGCAGATGGCGCGGTAGCACTCTGCTTTTACCCATTCTGGGCAATCAGCAAGGGTCGTTCCATTTGCCTTCATCCATGCTTGGTAAAATGATGCGGCCTTGCCAAATGCAGCAGCCGCTTTTCCATGTTCACCGCAGCGCCATTCATAGTGGCCCAGTAGGTGAAAATACGGCGGGTAGTCTGGTGCCATTTGGCATAGCTGTCTCGCGAGTGGCAGCGATGCGCTCAGATCTGGAGCTTCCGCACGGATCGTCAGCAAGGCATGGATGGCGAGTGGGCTTTCAGGATGCTTTTTGATCAGATCAGTCAAGATGCTCTCCGCCATTTCCTGGGCAGGCGTGGCGGTGCCAAGTTCGTCATAGCCGGTGCGATCAAACAAAGCGGCGAAAATGGCGGCCATCATTTCGTTAGGAAATTTCCCGGCTACTTGACGGAATGCTCGCGCCGCACCTGCTGGGCCGTCCTGCAAATACTTGATGAGCGCGTAGGCATACCCACGCTCTAGCTCCGTGCCTTTTCCTTGATCCACCAAGTCCAGAAGGCGATCCGCCGTTACATCGCGCGCAGGGCCGGTCTCAGGCGTGGGTGCTAAGGCCGTCATGATCATCCCCCAGTGGGCCAGTAGGCAATCGGGGTCTTCCTGCATCGCTGCGGCAAAGTGCCTGCTGGCCTCAAACTCCCAGCCCCCGTGGAGGTGATTGAGCCCTTGTAAAACATGCGCTTGCGCTTTTTCGCTGCTCGCCGTCACCGCCATCACGATGCCCCCGGGAAAGCTCATCATCGCAGGAGGCCCTAGTGCTTTTACCGGGGCGGGAACCGCATCAGCCACCACCGCGGCAGCGTTTGTGAGTGTATTCAGATTCACTGCCTCAGGAGCGGGTATTGCTGCTTCCATTTGCGGTGCTTCCTCATCGGGCGTGGGCACAATCGCCACTTTAGGCGCGGTGTTGCCCTCGGCTGGTAGCACAATTTTGGTTTTGATGGGCTTCTCAGCGGCAGGTGTCGCGGCTGGCTGTGCCGTGGCAGCCATTCCGATCCCTATCATGATGAAACTTATCCGCGCCTTCATTTTGGGAAGATGCCCCTCTCTCACGTGACGGCCAAGCATTATGAATCGATTTTTCCTAATGCTAATGTCCTGCCATCGGCGTTCCTACTTTCGCCTTTCGCGTAAGATCATGCGGTTACAGTTTGCACCCATGCCCCGTCTTACTGACAGTGCGGCGGATGACAGGTTTGACCGAAGCAATTTTACGAAGTGCGGCCACTTGGCAGGCGTTCAAGGAAGGAAAATCACTCCATGAGGCGGGCTTGGTGACTGAGGCGAAAACGACCGACACAGGGTGGCAGGGAAGCGTGAAGTCTGGTAGCCGGACATTCAAGGTTTCCACGGTCATGCAATCTGCTTCAAATTTAGAAACTTGCTGCCCGTGCCCTGATAACCAGCGCAGCGGCTCAGTCTGTTGCCACGCCGTCGCCAGCGGTCTAGCTGCGCTTACTCCCAAAGCAGTTTCACCTAAATTGGTTGTGCAACCCAAGCCCATCTTGCAGGCAGCCACCGCCGCCGCATGGCAAATCCTGCTCCCTCTCAATTGGCGGGACGCGCTAACTCGCAGCAAATTCGCAGCCACACTCGCCCTTGTCCCTAGCGAAGAAATTTCTCCTGCTGACGAGCGGCTATCCGCTTGGCTCGCTAAGGAAAAAGTGACCACCAAGGCCATTTTAAGCCTCAATCTAGATGGACCTCACGTGCCTGCGTTCCTCGAAATCATTGCAGATCATCCACGCCTTGCCGCAGGTAAGGAGCGTCTTTGCCTCCAGATTCGCTCGGGCGAGCGCCTTCACCTCGCCCAAGCTGACAGGGTAGGGGATCACATCCACCTCATCCCTGACTCGGATGCCGGACCGCTGCTTGAAATTGCCAGTTCCTTTTGGCGGATTTCCCCGGAAGCTATCAGCCGCATCGGCCAAGGGCAAACTTCGCCCGAACTTCTGCCCTCACTCGCCCTGCTTGCCAGCGGTAAATCAGTTGAAATTCCTATCGCCCGTTTTTTCAGCCAACTGCTGTCTTGGCAGGAATGGCTGGCTTTTCCCAAAGACGGGTGGCTAGAAAAACTCCATTTCCTACCCGCCATCTCATCAATCCAACTTCACCTTGAAGGCTCTCTCCAGCACCTAGATGCGCAATTGCTCGTCCGCTACGGAGAATCGCTTCCTGCGCCGCTTGGACTTGGGAAAATCGACGGCCTGCCCCGGCTTGTGGGCGATCACTGCGAAGTGAGGGATCTCCCCACTGAGGAGATGGCTGTAGCTAGGCTCACCAAGGGGGGATTTGAGCCTCAGGACTATTCCGCCGGGCGCTGGGCACTCAAGGGCGAGGCTGCTGTTCTCAGTTTCCTCACTCGCTTCCTTCCCGCACTGCGCCAGCAATGGGCCGTCACGGAGGGAGAACGCTTTGGCCATGTCCAAAAGCAAGTCAATTTAGTCTCCCCCAAAATCGAAATCCTCGGCTCCGGCACCGATTGGCTGAGCTTTGATCTTACGTTTCATACAACTGATGGAGCCTCGATTCCTGCTAATGAAATCCGCCGCCTCTTGCGCTCCGGAAAGACCTCTGGTCAGGCGGCAAATGGCAAGCTTCTCCTCATCTCAGAAGATATCGTAAATGTCATAGATCCACTATTTTCAGACCTAAATTTACGTCAAGAAAACGGTCATTTCGTGGCTTCATCTCTCTCAGGTGAGCTTATAATGGAAATCCGTAATAAGTTATCTAACCCGTTAACAAAGAACGGGAAAAATACACTAATACCATTTGAAAAACCTATCACACTTACTGCCGAGCTGCGGCCCTATCAAGCGCACGGCTCACGCTGGATGTTTGATCGCGTGCAGCGCTTTGGGGGTGCCCTATTGGCAGATGACATGGGTCTTGGCAAAACGATTCAAACAATCGCTTTAATTGAACGATTATTTACCGTCGAGCTTAATGATTCAGGGGTCGTACTGGTAGTGGCCACGGCATCCCTCTTGGGAAATTGGCACGCAGAATTCCGGCGTTTTGCCCCGGCGCGGATGGTGCGGATCCTGCATGGTAGCAGCCGAGATTCCGAGCGCGAACAAGTACGCCCGGGCGATGTCATTCTCACCAGCTACGGCACGCTCGCCCGCGATCTCGCTTGGCATTTGAAGCAGGATTACC
>JAYULG010000068.1:0-1357 GCA_043763755.1 Akkermansiaceae bacterium
ACCTGACGATCCATTTCGATCTCGGTGCCGGTTTTCGAACTGCTCTTCATGCTGCCACTGTGCCGCCACATTGCTGAAATTTCGAGGAAAATTTCAGACCCTCCCAAGCGACCATTTTCGTGACACCACGAAAATGGTGCGAGCCGTCAGGATTTCTGCGAAAGCCAGCCTTTGGTTCCATTAGTCCAACCTCGATCCCGAAGCCCGCCACACCCACCTCTCCGAAGACGGCCTCACCATCCACCAAACCCTCATCGACCCCGACGACCTCAACGACTGGTCCCTCCACCTCACCCTAGACCCCAAAAAATCCAACGAAGCGAGGACTCCCGTCCTCTACCTCGAATCCATCGCGCCGATTTGATATGAGAGCCATAGACCCTCAACACAAATGTAACGCAGATTCTTTAATCATCGCTGGATGGAGATATTAGAGCTACCTTGGCGCGCACAAAACGCTGCGGATTAATTTGAAGCGGGTTATTATCATGTAATTTCAGAGAAATCGCTGTTTCCTCGAGGACAGTGAGAAAAGAAGGACCGGAACTCCAAGTGTTTGCTGTGAGGTTCGAGGAAATCTCGGGAGTCCAGAGAACATCGGTGGCTTGGGGATTTTTAGTGATTGTGAAAATCAAATACCTGCTCCCAGCGAACGATTCGATTGAGGCTACCGGGAGGTTTTGCCAGGCGCTTCCGAAAGGATCTACACCTAGAGCATACTTCAGCAAATTGGTGATTCCGTCACCCGCAGGAGATGCGTCCCACCCCGCGACCGCCGGGTTGCTGGCATCCCTGCCAAATTTCTCATCTCGCCAGAGGGCGGATGGAGCGGCAAAGCTTTTAATGAGGAGCTCTTTGGTGGTTCCTTGCCCGAACGCGTTCGAGCCATGGACCTGTACGGTTGCGTCTGCATTCAGCAAGCCGGATAGCAATCCTGTTACGGGATCGAATGCAAGACCCGACGGCACGGGCGATAGGGAATAGTTTATAGCAGGCGGGCTAGAACTGAGTTGGAGAACAAAACCCTCCCCAACGATGGAGCGAACGATGCTTGGATTAATGATTACTGGAGTGGCGGGAGCACCAGCGATCGAGAATTTTACCGAGAGGGCGCCGCCCTGACCATTTGAATTAACGCCCCAAAGAGGCACTTCCGACTGGCTAGGTTGCAACGGTGTGCCGCTGATGATGCCGGTCTGCGGATTCAGGTTGATGCCGTAGGGAAGCGAACCGCTATCGTAAAAGGTTGCGGCGGGCGCGGATGTCAGGGTGGCCGAGAAAGGCACTCCGACTTGCAAGGCGGGGAGCGGTTGTTGGAGCACGACGACCGGGGTGCCGGCGGCCGGAGCGATCTGCA
>JAYULG010000069.1:0-4705 GCA_043763755.1 Akkermansiaceae bacterium
CTTCGCCCTGCACCACCGCCGCGATGAAGGCAGTCTCGGCCACACAGCCGTATTCGTGCCCAGCCAGCATCAGGCGGGAAAATCTTGGTTCGAGCGGCAGCGTGGCCATTTTTTTCCCTTGCGTCGTGAGCGCGCCTGAGGGGTCGAGAGCGCCCAAATCATGCAGCAGCCGCTCGGTGCGGATGAGCGATTCCTCGGACGGTTTATCAAACCAGCGGAAGTTCCTGGCTTCCGGGATGCTCGCTGCTTTCAGAAGCAACACCGCTTCTGCGAGGTCCACGCGCTGCACTTCTGGGGTCTCAAATTCGGCTCGCCTGCCATGCTCGGTTTCGCTCCACAGCCGGAAGGCGCGGCCTGGGGCTGTCCGTCCAGCGCGGCCCGCCCGTTGTTCAGATGCAGCCCTCGAAATTTTACGAATGAGCAATGTGTTGATGCCCCGTTTCGCATCATAGGCTGCCGCCCGCGCAATGCCAGAATCGATCACCGTGCGCACCCCATCGATGGTGAGAGAAGTTTCCGCGACGTTGGTGGAAACGATGATTTTAGGCCTCTTTCCCGGGGCAATCGCTGCTTCTTGCGCGGCAGGGGCTAAGGCGCTGTAGAGAGGAAAAACATCCCAGTCTTTGGTAAATGACGCTGCTTCTAACAACTCTATCGTACGCCTTATTTCGTGGGTGCCGGGCAAAAACATAAGGATGTTTCCCGCGTCAGGCAGCACCATCGCTTCGCGGCAGACGGCCACCATTTTTTCCCAAATCGGCGTTTCTTGGGGTCGGCCACCGCGCCGATCATTCACTGGCGGACGGTCTGCCCGATAAAAAATTTCCACAGGATGGGTGCGGCCACCCGCCACGAGGGTGACGGCGGGAGCAAGGTATTCCGCAAGCCCCGCAGTTTCTAAGGTGGCAGACATCACCATCACCCGCAGTTCGGGCCGCTTGGCTTCTTGAAGATCGAGGCACCGTGCTAGCGCGATGTCCACCGTCAGCCGACGTTCATGGAACTCGTCAAAAACCACCGCTCCCACGCCCGTCAATGTTGGGTTATCTTGCAGCCAGCGCTGGAAAACACCGTCTGTTAGATAAATGATCCGGCTGTCTGCACCATACTTGGTATCATAGCGCACCGCATAGCCCACCTCACTGCCTAGCGCAGATTTCCGCTGCCTCGCCACCCATCCCGCGAGCAGGCGTGCGGCCATCCGCCGAGGCTCGATGACTAGGATTTTCCCTTTGATCCCACCGTCCGCGAGGATAGCCGGAACCTCGGTAGATTTTCCAGAACCCGTAGGTGCCTTCAGCAAAATACGGGCACAATTTTCATTAACCAGTGCAGCTCGCAACTCAGCGGCAATTTCAAAAATAGGCAAGGACACAGGCAAACGGTAATCTATGGATTGGGGGCTTGGCGATCACCGATCTAACTGCTTCAATACAAAGTGATGGTAGGTCGCTGGCGAATGCTCCTTGTTCGTCAGCGTGGCATTTCAAGGATTTGCGACCTGCCAACTGCATTGAATTAGGGTAATCATATCTGTCACAATAAAAATGTTCTATTTCGTTGCGACAATGACAATGATGCGAAGGGAGAGTTAGAAAATGGAAAAGATCACGTGCCTCGCAAGGTGGCTGATGATCGCGAAATTTACCTTATCCATCCAATCATGAAACATTTTTTAAAGTTGCTCGTCTTGTTGCTAGGCGACTCCTAGCTTGCCAGCAGCAATTGTCTATACTCGGTTGGCAGTTCCGTTTGATGCAAATGTGCGAGATCATGAAGATGACCGTGGTTATTCGACTCTGAATATAGACTTCAATGGGGACGGAACAGAGGAGTTTGTGGTTGGTTTCTCACAGTCATTTGTCGGAATCTTTCATGCGACTAGTAGCAGAGTTTTTATCAGTAGCAGCCCTCCACCCAATATCGGCGGAAATGTGGCAAGCATCCTTGGCGGCGTGGAAATAAATGGGAATAGTAGCAACACTTTGTTCAGATGGTATAGCGGGCAGCAAGTATTAGACAACTTCCCCGGCCAGATCGGGAAGCGCATCACCGAACTTGGTGGAGCGTATTCTGAAGGAAGTTACGGTCATACCCGCGGCAAAAACGGCTATCTGGGCTTCGAGTTTCAACTGAATGATGGAGTGCATTATGCATGGGTAAGCTTCGATGCATCAGCGAATGTTAGGTATGCCCATGGGACTATTAGGGGTATAGGTGGCTACATTGATGGCTGGGCATGGGAAACAACGTCCGGATTGGGAATCGTAACAGGGGCGATTCCTGAACCATCAGTCTCGCTTCTAGCAGCTCTTTCTCTAAGTGGGCTTCTGCTGCGGAGGCGGCGTGTCGGCTAATCGCTTGCAGGTTTTAACAACACGCTAAAGTTCCATAAAATTGATTCAGCCGGATGAGGGTGTCAACATTAGGGAATTGAAACCCAACCCGACGCTAAATTTCAAGAAAGTTAACCACAGATAAGTGTGATAGCCGCAGATGAAGAGATTCACCTAACTGACTGCGGCTTGAGCAAGCAAAATGACAGCCGATCAAATAATTTTTCCCTTCATCTGCGTTTATCCTGTTCATCTGTAGTTAACTTTATCTCTTAGTATACGAACTTGTTTGGCGGTTAAGCTAACGGTTGCCGCTGCGTGATAAAGGTTAACCTATGGAATCAATTGTGCCCGCAGTATGTCAGTGACTTGCTTTGGGTTAGGCTTGGTGGTGG
The DNA here is from genome assembly GCA_043763755.1 of Akkermansiaceae bacterium. Classification (GTDB taxonomy): domain Bacteria; phylum Verrucomicrobiota; class Verrucomicrobiia; order Verrucomicrobiales; family Akkermansiaceae; genus Luteolibacter. The sequence goes on from JAYULG010000069.1 coordinate 2,732, forward strand.
CGGATTTCATGACTTGCCCGGTGAGGAAATTGAGGAGTTTTTCGTTACCTGCCTGGATAGCGGCGACTTCGGTAGGGTTTGCTGTGATGACTTGGGCGACGAGGGACTCGAGTTCGCCAGCAGCGGCGGGCTTGAAGCCGAGGTCATCTGCAATGGTGGCGGGTTCTTTGTCGGGAGAATCTAACAATAGAAGTAGCACTTGGTGGGCCTGACTCAGAGCGAGGGTTTGGTTTTCTATAAGTGAAAGCAAAGTCCGCAACTTGAGCGGGGAGATTGGGCAATCAGCTACTTCGATAGAATTTTGGCGGAGCGTGCCTAGTAGGTTATTGATGATAAAGTTAGCGACTTTTTTGCCTGGCAGACTCGGGTCTGTGACGGCCTCAAAGTAGGTGGCGAGATGCTTGTCTGAGGAAAGCACGGAGGCATCATAGGAAGTCACTCCGAGGTCGGACTCGAAGCGGGCGGCGAGCTGATGTGGAAGCTCAGGCACCAGTGGGCGGACGATGGCTAAAAGCGGCGCGGTCTCGATAGGAAGTAGATCCGGGCAAGAAAAGTAGCGGTAATCGTGGGCATCCTCTTTGGTGCGCATCATCTGGGTTTCCCCGCGATCGTCATCCCAGCGGCGAGTGGATTGGATTTGTAGGATCCCGCGATCTAGGTCTTCCGTCTGGCGCTGGATCTCGAAATGGATGGCGCGGCGGATGGCGGAGATGGAGTTAAGGTTTTTTAGTTCAACCTTCGGCCCTAGTGGATCAGATAAGTTTTTGCGGAGTGAAATGTTTACATCGCAGCGGAGTTGGCCTTTTTCCATATCTGCATCTGCCACATCGCCTTGTTGGAGAATCATTTGAAGCGAGCGGAGATAGGCAAAGGCCTCTTCGCCCGACTCGAGGTCTGGCTCGGTGACGATTTCCATCAGTGGAGTGCCTGCGCGATTGAAGTCGATGAGCGAAGCACTACCGAGATGGGTGGATTTTGCGACATCTTCTTCGAGGTGGATGCGGTTGAGCCGCACCACCTTATTGGGGTTGGCGATGTTTTTCCTCACATCTGTGGGGTAGCAATGGGCATACAGGGGCACGCCACCACCGATGCAGAGGGGGAGGTCCATCTGGGTGGTTTGATAATTTTTTGGCATGTCTGGGTAGAAGTAGTTTTTGCGATCCCACTTGGAAATTTCTGGTGAATCACAACTCAGCATCAGGCCAGTGAGGAGCGTCTTCTCGATGGCGAGCCGATTGAGCACGGGCAATGCACCGGGCAGGCCGAGGCAGACGGGGCAGGTGTGGGTGTTTGGCGTATTTCCAAAAGAAGTGCGGCAGGCACAGAACATCTTGGTGAGAGTCTTGACCTGAGCATGGACTTCAAGGCCGATAGTTATGAGATAGGGCATGGAGGATTGAAAATTTGGAGATATTTAGACTCAGAGTTTCAGGTCTTGGATGAGCTTTTTTACCTTGGGGTCCTCTAGTGCTTTGGTGAGAAGCGGGTGGCGGAGGAGTGTGGCAAAGTTTCCTTGGCGGACAAGTTTTTGGAGTTCTGGGTCATCCACGATGGTGGCGCGGGGGTAGCGTTTGCCGGTTGCTGGATCGATGACGGGTGGGTGATTTTTGGCGGCTTGGGTGGAAATGAGTTTCGCGAGATCGATGCGTGCGGGGTCTGCAAGGGGATCAAGTTTTGTTAGCCAGTCGGCTGGGAGGGCGGCGGTGACCGCAGATTTGAGGCTTTTGCTGACGGAGGTGAAGCTGGAATCTGAAGCGCCGTTTGGTTTTTCAAACGACGAACGCACTTCTGCTACGGAGCCATTGTAGTGGAGAAGCGCGGCTCCGATGAGCGAGATCAAGCCAGTGGGAATGATGGCGAGCACGATGCGGATGGCGGTGCCGAAAAAGGACTGCGGTCTGGGATTTCCATCTGTGCTGGTGAAGGGGCTGAGGAGAAATTTCGTGAGCTTACGGATGACTAGAAATGAGG
>JAYULG010000070.1:0-4696 GCA_043763755.1 Akkermansiaceae bacterium
CTGCATTTGTGAAAAAAGATTCTAAGGCATACTCCATGATTGTGGCTGGCCTCAGCCCGAGCGGGATTTACACACCCGTCCTAGAAATCACAAAACTCAGCACGCCGGATGGAAAGTCATTTTTGGAGATTATCGAAGTGCTTTCACCAGATTGGCGGCCCGCAGTCCGGTAAGCAAAACGGCTTTCTGGATTGCCAGAAAGCCGTCGTTATTAGAATTAAGTAGAACTTCTAGTAGTTATACTGAAGTGAGAAATTGAACTGCCCACCTTTATCTGCTTCTTCATCAGGGCTGGATATGGGTATGGCATAGTCGAGTGCAAGCGGCAGCGGACTAATTGGCAATTTGAGCCTAAGGCCCACGCCCACATCCGTGTAAAGATCGCTTGGTGAAATGTCCCAACTGCTGGCATTTACAAATCCAGTGTCTGAGAAAACAGCGCCGCGGATGGTCTCAATGATCGGAACTGTGTATTCCAAGCTAAGATAACCGAGTGAATTCCCACCGAACACCTCGCCGGTATAGCCACTGTCACGAGGCCCCACATCGCGGAATTCAAAGCCCCGGAGAGTGCGACCACCACCTAGGAATACTCTCTCGAAGATTGGGATCTCATCACCGTTCAGACTATCTACGAACGCAAGCTCACCACTCACGGAAAGAATCGAGTCCCACTTGAGATTCCAGTGCTTCTGCCCTTGAGATGAAAATGAAATCGTATTCACGTCGCCACCGATGACACTGCCCGCGATGGTCATTCCGATATCCACCTTGTGTCCACTGCGTGGCTGGATCGGGCTGTCACGGCTGTCATAAATATAGTTTAGGCCGAGTGCACTTCGTAGGAAATCACCGCCGATATTTTCCTCAGAAAGTGCGGAATTATCTCCATTATCACCTGCAAAGTTTCTGTTCACGTAATCACCAGAATCTACTTCAGAATCGATTCCTACGTTCTCCAAGCGATACTCTGCTCGTAGAGAACTCTTCGCTCCCAGCGGCTTACGCAGTGAGATAGCAGCCCCCATGTTTGTCTGCTCGTAAAAATCGCTAAAGTAGTTTGACTGTTTATAGAAAAGCTCACCACCCAGTGAAAGCTGCTGATCCATGAACCATGGCTCGGTGAGAGACATGCTAAATTCGGAACGCTGAGTTCCCGCGCGGATGCTCATTGCGAAGCGCTGGCCTCCACCTGTGAAGTTCCATGGGTTAAACAAATCAAAGTTCGATTGCTCAAGTGTCACAAATCCCACGATGCTATCAATCGAGCTGAACCCAAGGCCAACACCTACGGAGCCTGTGGCTTTTTCTTCCACCAAAACATTTACATCGCGGTAGCCAGCTCCTCCAGGTGATCCCGTTGTTTGAACCTCACTGAAATATCCAAGGTTATCGAGGCGGGCCTTGGTGGTGTCTAGCTCCACAGAATTAAACATATCGCCAGGCTGCAGCGGGATTTCACGCCGGATGACTTTGTCCTGAGTCTTGGTATTTCCTTGGATATTTACACGCCCTACTTGGTAGCGCGAACCCTCCGTGACGCGATAGGTGATGTTCACGCGGTTAGGCCCAGCATCCCGGATATCTGGAGTGATGAGTGCATCGGCATAACCACGGGAGCCATAAAAGCTGCGGATCATTGTGATGTCATCACGCATTTTCTTGGATGAGTATGGATCGTTCCCAGTCAATGTGAGGGAAGGATAAAGTTCTTCTGGTTTGAAAACGCTTATTTTCCCAAAGCCTACACCTGCGACGGTGTATTTTTCACCCTCATTGATCGGAATCACAAGATCCACGCGGCCATCTCCCACAGGATCACGGCGCATCCCCGGGCAACTTGCACGGAGGTAGCCTTTGCTGCGGTAGTAATCGAGAATCGCGTCAAGATCTGCATCGAGCTGATTTGATTCGAAGCGCCCTGACTTAGTGAGCCATGAAAACCAGCCTTTTTCCTTCGTCTTCATTTCCTTCCGCAGCTCGGGATCGGTGAGTGAGTTATTCCCCTCGAAGCGGATGTTGCGCACCTCGTTTTTCGTCCCTTCATCGATCACAAAAATCAAATCGGAGAGTCCCTCTTGACCTGTGGCCTGAGTGCGATGAGTGACGGTGACATCTGGGTAGCCGTAGCCTTGATAATATTTTTCGATGTTGCGGCGGGCTTCGAGAATCTGCTCATCGCTCAGCGCGCCACCGGCCTTCATTTTTGATTCTTTAGCGAGTTTCTGATCCGAGAAAATGTTATTCCCTACGAAGCCTACGCCGCCCAGCCCGGGGCGAGTCGTCACCTCTGCGATCAATTTCACGCTTCCACCTATCGGCTCAGCAAGAAACCGGACATCGTCCACAAGGCCAGATTCATACAATGACTTGATATCGTTATCGAGATTCTCTGCGCGGTATGGCGTGCCAGATTTCGAGGCCATGAGATTGCGCAAACGCGCTTCATCCACCGTTTTGGCACCCCGATAGCGGATCGCCACTTCAGAAATATTTTTCCCTTCGAAATCCTGCGCGTGGAGGGTGCCTGCCATGGTCACCAAAGCCAGTGAAGTCAAAGCGGCAAACTGGCCCACACCGCGGGGTATGGGGAATGAGGGATTAGTAGGAAATCGCATGCTGTTATTGGGGCTGCGCAATAAAGCGTGTGCAGCCCCCGATTCGTCAAGGTCAATAGCGGTGCGATCCTTAAGTTTTCCTGATTATCTTGGTTCCTTGGGCACTCCATGTTCGAAAGCTCACTCTTGACGGTGCGGCATCGCTCACCACCTTCCGGCATGGCGCGGACGATTTTATTGATTGGTGGTAATTCTGGGATTGGCCTTGCGACGGCAGGATTTTTACAAGCGGAGGGAAATCTACTGATTGCCGCAGCCCGCTCGCCACAGCCACTCGCCGCTTTGGGTATCCCAGTGCAGCCGTTTGATGCGCTCAATCCGCTGCCACTTGAACTTCCACCTGTTCTTGATGGGTTAGTCTATTTTCCCGGTAGCATCACTCTCAAACCATTTCATCGACTTTCTTCTGAGGATTTCCTGAATGACTTCCGCATCAATTGCCTCGGCGCTGCGGCGGTGATCCAAGCCGCCTTGCCTGCCCTAAAGGCCGCCGAATCTGCCTCGATCGTGCTATTTTCGACCATCGCCGTGCAACAAGGGCTATCATTTCACGCATCCATCGCGGCGGCAAAAGGCGCAGTCGAAGGGCTTGCGCTTTCCCTTGCCGCAGAGCTCGCTCCTAAGATTCGAGTCAATACAATCGCACCATCCCTCACGGATACGCCGCTTGCGGGGAGCCTACTCAATACCGATGCGAAAAAGGAGGCATCCGCCAAACGCCATCCGCTCCAGCAAGTGGGCGACCCCGAAGACATCGCCAAGCTCGTCGCCTTTTTACTTTCGCCTGCATCCCGATTCATGACCGGGCAAGTCCTACGCCCAGATGGCGGGCTTTCCTCAGTGCGCACGTTTTAGCATGAAAACGCTGACTGCCGCAGACCTCGAGGGAATGGATCAAATCGCCCGCGTGCAACTCGCCACCTCTCTACCGGGCGTCAAGCCAATCTCTCTCATTGGCACCACGGATCATCATGGCAGGACAAATCTCGCGCCTTTTTCCAGCATCCTCCATTTGGGTTCCTCGCCCACCCTGTTAGGAATGGTCAGCCGCCCGGATGTGGTGGATCGCCACACTCTCGCCAATCTCACAGAAACGGGAGCATGGACGATGAATCATCTCCACCCAGAGATCCTAGAGGCAGCGCACCAATGTTCGGCCCGCTACCCGAAAAACGTATCCGAGTTTGAGGCCACAGGCTTGACCGCCCACTTTGAGCAGGGTTTCCCTGCGCCTTTTGTCTTAGAGTCGCGGTTGAGAATAGGCCTCACGCTGGAAGAAATCATCCCCATCCCTGCGAACGGCACGCAGCTCATCGTTGGCCGAGTTGTGCTCATCCAAATCGCCGATGGACTGCTTCTAGATAATGGACTCCTTAATCTCCACGCCATGGGATGCGTGGCCTCTACCGCTTTAGATACCTATTTCAAAATCCAGCCGCTCGCGCGCTACCGCCATGCGAAACCGGATCAGCCGCCTGCACGAATTGTTTAACCTCTCTCTCTAATGGAAGTCACACTTGTTTACCCTCACCAGCTATTTAAAAAGCACCCTTCTATTAAAAAAGGTAGGTCCATTTACCTCATTGAAGATCCATTATTCTTTGGCAATGATCCGCATTGGCCCACTGCAATGCACCGCCAAAAACTTGCGCTGCACCGTGCAACCATGAAGGCTTATCAAACGGAAATGACCGCACATGGGCATACGCTGCACTATATCGATGCTCCTGATGATTCAGCCACAAGCAGCGAATTTCTATTAGAGAAAAACTTACCCAATGGGATCAAATCCATCCATCTCGCCGACCCAGCAGATATGGTTTTGATGAAACGTATCAAACGTTTTGTTGCAGGTAGAAAAGTTAAATTGGTCATCGACGCATCCCCGAATTTTCTAAGCCCGCCTGAATTTCTTGAGACACATCTTGCAAATAAGAAACGCCCATTCATGGCAAAGTTTTACGAAGCTCAGCGGAAGCGCACGCAGATTCTTGTGGAGGCTGATGGCTCTGCGACAGGCGGAAAGTGGTCATTCGACACTGAAAATCGCGCAAAGCTACCGAAAGGCCATGTGCCAC
>JAYULG010000071.1:0-4695 GCA_043763755.1 Akkermansiaceae bacterium
AACCAGCTCGTCACTGCCGCCACCAATATCGACTACGCAGGTGTGACCAACCAGTTTTTTGCCACCGTTTTACGGCCCATGGAACCTGCCGTCACAAACATCTGGGCGAGATCCAGCCAACATGTGCTCGTGCCAAATGCCAAGCCCGTGGCCTCCGTGAATGCGGGATTATTCCTTCCATCCATCGCGCTGGAGCAAGGCCAGCTCAAAACAATTTCTTACCGTATTTTCATCGGTCCCAAGCACAATGACATGCTTCGGAAAATGGAGGCGCATTGGGGAGCAGGCTGGGGCCACGTGATGCAATATGGCTGGTTTGACATCGTATCCCGCACGCTCAACTGGATCTTAAACTTCTATCATACACTCATTGATGGCATCGCAAAAACCTGGGCATGGGGGCTAGCCATCATTTTCCTCACCATCACCGTGCGGACTTTCATTTGGCCACTCCACGCCAAGTCCACGCACACCATGAAGCGTATGGCCAAGCTCCAACCGAAGATGGCCGAGCTAAAGGAAAAGTATCCTGACGACCCGAACAAGCTCAACACCGAGATGATGGGCCTCTACAAAAAGTATGGCATCAATCCGCTAGGCGGCTGCCTGCCGATGCTTATTCAAATCCCGATCTTTTTCGGCTTTTACCGCATGCTTCAATACGCCGTGGAGCTGCGTGGCCAGAGCTTCCTGTGGGTGAACGACCTTTCGCAGCCCGATACGTTGCACACCATTCACCTTCCCTTCGAGCTACCACTACTTGGGGCGCACTTACCTATCAACATCCTCCCCATCGTGATGGCGATCTCGAGTTATGTGCAAATCCGTATGACTCCGATGACGGGTGATAAAATGCAGCAAAACATCATGAAGTTCATGCCACTCATGTTCTTCTTCTTTTGTTATAACTTTGCTTCCGCCCTCGCACTCTACTGGACCACCCAAAACATTTTCTCAATCGGCCAGACATGGTTGATGAACAAGGTGCCCGAGCCTGAACTCGTCGCCCGCACTGGCAGCACGAAAAAAGGTTGGGTCCAGCGCATGGCCGAGCAACAAGCGGAAATGAAAAAGCAAAAAGCCGCTGGCAGTGGCGAAATGAAAAACGTAACTCCGGACAAAAAGAAGCGCCCACCACGCACCGGCGGTTGAGCGAATTTCTCCTCAATCCAGCGTTGACCCCACCGCCCACGCCACTGACGTTTCCTACATGACGCGCGAGAATTTAGCCGAAGTCCTCGAACAAATCGCACTCCTCCTCGAGCTAAAGAACGAGAATCCGTTCAAAATCCGCGCTTACCGGCAAGGCGCCGAGACGGTCCGTAACTACGATGGTGAAATCGTGGAACTCGCCGCGGCCAATCAGCTCACTGGCATCAAAGGCATCGGGGATGCGCTGCGGGACAAACTTCACGAGCTAGCCAGCACCGGGAGCCTCGCATTTTACGAGGCAATCCGCGCGGAATTTCCAGCCACGCTTTTTGAATTGTTCGACCTCCAAGGGCTAGGGCCAAAAAAAGTCAAAGCCCTTTACGAGGCACTCGCCATCGCCTCCATCGCCGAGCTCAAGACCGCTTGCGAGGCCGGGAAAGTGGCAGGTCTCCCAGGATTCGGCGTAAAAACGCAGACAAAAATCCTCGAAGCCATCGCCCTCAATTCCACCTTTGCAGACACCTTTCTCCTCGGCGGCATCAGCCCGCTGGGGGAAGAAATTTTGGAGTTGCTGAGGCTCCACCCTGAGGTCTCGCGGGTGGCAGTGGCAGGCTCATACCGCCGCGCAAAAGAAACCGTGCATGACCTGGATTTCCTCGTCGCCACCAAAGAGCCGAAGCTCGTTTGCGAAGACTTCACCACCCTGCCGCAGGTGGCATCTACCATCGTTTGCGGTGAGACGAAAGCATCAGTCCGCATGCAAAATGGCTTGCAGTGCGATCTTCGCGCCGTTTCAAATGCACAGTTTCCCTTCGCTCTCCAATATTTCTCCGGGTCTAAGGAGCACAATGTGGCGATCCGTAGCCTCGCGCTCAAGCAGGGCCTCTCGTTAAACGAGTATGGCTTCACTGCGGTGAGTTCTGAGGTAGCCATCCCCGAGGTGAATGAGGAGCAGGACATTTACCGCGCGCTGGGCCTCAGTTTCATCCCACCAGAGCTACGCGAGAACCGCGGTGAAATCGAAGCGGCTGCCGAGCATGCCCTGCCCCGCTTGGTGGAACTCGGCCAGCTCCGAGGCACATTTCACAATCACACCACTGCGTCTGATGGCCGGGATTCGCTTGAGGCAATGGCGGACGAGGCGATGGAACTCGGCCTCCAATACCTTGGCATCGCAGATCACTCAAAGGCATCTTTCCAGGCTAATGGGCTGGATGAAGCGAGATTGTTCGCTCAGGTTGAGACCATCAAACGACTCAACGAGGGATATGAAAACTTCCGCATCTTTTCCGGCACCGAGGTGGATATTCACAAAGACGGTAGTTTGGACTTCTCTGATGATATCCTCGTCCAGCTCGACTATTGCGTGGCATCCGTGCACGCTTCATTCACGCTCAGCGAGGAAGAAATGACACGCCGCATTTGCCGGGCAATGGAGAATGAGCACGTCACCATGCTCGGTCACGTCTGCGGGCGGCTGCTGCTGAAGCGTGAAGCGTATGCGGTGAATCACGCCATAATCATCGATTGCGCTGCCGAGACGCGCACCATCATTGAGCTTAATTGTAGCCCCATGCGCCTTGATATGGACTGGCGCTGGTGGAAACGGGCCCGCGATAAAGGCGTGCTGTGTGCAATCAATCCAGATGCGCATTCCACCCTGGGCCTCCACCACCTAGGCCTAGGCATACGGCTTGCGCGCAAAGGCTGGTTGCGGCGTGAGGATGTTTTCAACACCCGTCCGCTGGCAGACATCGCAGCATTTTTGCAAACTCCAAAACACCAGCGCTCGTAGCTCCACATGCTCCCATCTCTCACTGGTCAATCTCCCGATTCCCTCGCCACATGGCTCAAGGAGGCAGGTGAGCCGGCCTTCCGCACCGCGCAAATCCTCGAATGGGTGTGGAAAAAAAAGGTCACCTCCTACGCGGCGATGACGAATCTTCCTGCCGCCCTGCGGGCAAAACTCGCGGAATCTTTCCGGCTTACAGCACTCGCCCATCACACCACCCAAGGCTCTGCGGATACCACCCGCAAGTTTCTCTTCCGCCTGCATGATGGCCGCTACGTAGAAAGCGTACTCATCCCGGCAAACCCCGCGCTGTATGGGGAAAAATCAGACCGCCGCACGCTCTGTGTCTCCTCTCAAGTCGGCTGCGCATATGGCTGTAAATTTTGCGCCTCGGGCCTTGCCGGATTTGCGCGGAATTTAGATGCCGCAGAAATCGCCGGCCAAGTCCTCGCCGCAGAGCAGCTTTCTGGCGAACGTGTGGACTCGCTCGTCTTCATGGGCATGGGTGAGCCGCTGGCAAATTTAGAAAATCTCCTCGCCGCCATCGCCCTCATCACCGGGGAAAAAACCCTCCACCTCGGTGCCCGCCATCTGACCATTTCCACCTCCGGCCTGGTGCCGCAGATCAGGCAACTTGCCGAACATCCGCAACAAATCCGCCTCGCGATTTCCCTCCACGGTGCAACTGACGCAGTGCGCGAACAAATCATGCCGATCAATAAGAAGTGGTCCGTCGATGAGTTATTCGGCGCACTCGAGTATTGGAACTCGAAAAAGAACCAAAAAATCACCCTCGAGTACATCCTCATCGATGGTGTGAACGATGCCCTAGAGCAGGCAGAAATCCTCGCGAAAAAGGCCCGCAGCATCCAGGCCAAGGTCAATCTCATTCCCTACAACACCGTGGAGGGGCTGGACCTTAAGCGCCCTTCGGACACGCGCTGCCGCGCCTTTCGAGAGGTCTTGAAACAGGCTGGTATCACTGCCAATCTCCGTCTCGAAAAAGGCCATGATATCGATGCAGCTTGCGGCCAGCTCAGGCTCAAGCAAGAGACCGCAGAAGGCATCAGCGAGGCCCCCATCAAGCGCTGATGTTGTAGCTTTGCGCACGTCATGATCTGTGATTTTCTGCGTTAAGGAGTGACGACCTTACTGTCGTCTCTTCATCTGGCATTGCGGAAGAAAGGGACAGTAAGGTCCCTTCTCCCTATTGCTCGCTTTGTCATCAATTTCATTGGGATCGACGCAGGTGCGATGCATTGCTAGGTTCCCGCGTGCTCCCATGGTTTTCAAACAATGCTTTTCCGCTTTATCTCGCGCCGATGGCGGGTGTGACGGACGTGATTTTCCGGCAAATTTGTAAGGAAATGGGCGCAGATGTGATGGTCACCGAGTTTGTATCTGCTGAGGGGATCATGCAGGCAGATGACCGGACGCGGAAATACACGGAATTTCCCGAATCGCAACGGCCCGTGGGGGTGCAGCTCTTCGGCGCTGACGGGGTAAGAATGGGTGAAGCCGCCCGCAAAATCATCGATAAGGGGCTAGCCGGACGAACGCCCGATTTCATCGATATCAACTTTGGCTGCCCGGTGAATAAGGTGGTATCGCGCAATGGTGGCTCATCTCTGTTGCGGGATTGCCCGCTTTTAGCCGAGGTGGCCTCCGGCGTGGCGAAGGCTGTGGGTCAGGACGTGCCTGTCACCGCGAAAATGCGGATCGGCTGGGATGCAGACTCTGTGAATGCCGTG
>JAYULG010000072.1:0-18067 GCA_043763755.1 Akkermansiaceae bacterium
GAGACATGCAGTGCAAAGCCAGAGAAAGAAGAACGTGCGCATGCATTTACTTAGTGCCAGATTTTTCATCATCCGCAAGCCCTACAGTGACAATGAGCCTGCCGCCACGCCACTCTGGCCCGAGGATAAACAGGGCGCGATTGCCTTGGAGGCGCGCATCAGTTTTCAGGATTTTTTTACGGCTTAGCCAAAGTTCAAGGTCGAGTTGCGTCATGGTTGCGGTGGGCAGACTGCGGGCCTCAAAGCGGACGAGAATTTCGTCGGATGGTTTAAGAGGCTGCGCCCAGCTTTCATAGCTGCGGAGGAGGGCTTGAGTGTCTGCGCCGAGAACGCGGTAGTTTTTGAAATCAAGCTGAGGCTTGCTGCGAAGGAGCGCTTGGGTTTTCGCGGAAACTTTGGCGGCTTTCGCGCCGCCTGCTGCTGGATCACCATTGGTCGCATAGTAAACGGTGACGCATACTTGACCGAGCTTTGCCTTCCCGGGATCGTCTTGGGCGGGAGCCGTGGCCAGAAGAATGAGCCAGAGTAAAGGAATGCAAAAAAAAGCTCGGTGGGCTGCGTGCATCAGTAGGTATCTGCGGCGGGTTGTAGTTTCATTTCGGCAGTAGTATCAAAATCACTTTCCAGCGGGATGTAGCTGGTGGCGGAAAAATCCATGCTATCTGGAATGGCGGCCACTCCGTTGAGCACGATGACCATGGATGACGTTTGATCACTCGCAAATAGTTCTGCATTCACGCCGCTCTCAGGGGTGTAAACGATTTGCTCAACGGGAATGGCCTTGGGTGCTCCTGCCACATCGATTTCCGGAAATTTTTGAGACTGGGACTTCGCGCCGATCCAAAATGTGAGAACCATTCCAGCGCAAGCGGCAGCGGGCATGAACCAAGATTTCCAGAAAGCAGGCTTAGGCTCGATGTGGGCGGGCAACACTGTTTGAGCACGGATGCCCTGTGCGATGCGGCTATTGAAAAACTCGGGGTAGGGAGGTTCTTCAGAGGCGGGGATGGCGGAGCTGATAACTTTACGCCATTGGCGGATCTCTTCACGGGCGGCCACATGCTCAGGCTGCGAGAGCGCCCATGGTTCAAACGAGGCGAGATCTGCACCCGTCAATTCATCATCCAGCCACAGGGCTAATTTGGCATCATCTGGATTCGTATTCATCTTTTAGCAGTGTTTGGAGTTTCTGACGGGCATAATAAAGGCGGCTCATCACGGTGCCGAGCGTGCTCGCCATGGCCTCCGCGATTTCTTTATACGAGAGGCCTTGCACGTCTTTGAGAATGACGACCTCGCGGTGTTCTGGTGAAAGTTTATTCAAAGCTGCCTCGATTTTGAGGCGCAGCTCATTCTGTGCCATGGACTGATCAGGAGCCTCACCACCCGAGGGTGTGGTGAACGATGCGGAGTCAATTCGCTCGCGCTCAAAGATTTCATCGTTCAGTTCACCTACGGTTTCGATTTTGCGTTTGCGTGCCCAGTCATAGACTGAGTTATGGGCGATGCGATAGAGCCATGTGGAGAAGCGCGCCTTCGCCTCAAAGCGTGGCAGAGCGTGCCACGCCTTGATGAAGACCTCTTGCGAGATGTCCCACGCGTCTGCTTCTTGATGGATCATGTTTCGGACCATGGCAAAAATTTTCCCTCTATGGCGGGTGACGAGCTCATCGTAAGCTCGCATATCGCCTTTCTGTGCGAGGGCCACCAATCGAAAATCATCCTCAGGATCGCCCACCATGCTGGAACCCGCTGGCTCCCGCGCTGTGATGGACGCTTTTTCGCTGGGATTATTCATAGTTCACTCAATTTTTTCCAGAACGGGGTAATTCTTCCCGGCCAGTAAGGTGATAGGTGTGGACTAGGGGCGCAATCCCGGATTTCCACCTGCGTGTCACGGAGTGAGTGAAACGCGCAGCCGCCCGAAGCGAATGGGTGAGGTGAGAGTGGTTTCAGCATCGGTGATTTTTACCCGATCCCAGCGTGTATTGATGCTGGTAGAACTCTCGGTCCCCACTGCCGACCAATTAATGAGGTCAGTGGAAAATTCTGGAATGTAAATCAAGCCTGCACCGCTGATGGCAGTGCGCCGGACATATTCGATGGTCAAACGCTCATCTTCACTCACTGCGAGGGGTAAACCACGCAAGCCCACGCCACTGGGCATGATGGCCCGCTCATGGAATGTGGGATCGAGATGAAGCGCGAATTCTAACAAATTTCCGATCCCATCTGCATCTGGATCTGCTAGAAGATCTGAGATGGTTGGATCAGCGATTTCGGTGGGTGAAAAATAGAGTTTTCGCCACGCGGGGAAGTTTTCACTCGCCAAGCTCGTGACTTCAGCACCGACGTTGCTCGCCAGCCATGGAAGTGCTTGGGCGATGCGTGAGCTATAGAAACTGGATTTCACGTCTAGGGCATCTTCAGGAACCGTCGTCCAGATGCCGCCTTGCAATGTTTCTATTCCATCCCTGTCGAATATCGCGCCTATGAAAGAAGGCTCTGAGGAGTTTACGCGAAATGGTCCATCCACTGAATGATGGATTCCAGCAAGACGCCAAAGCCCATCTTGGAGCACAAACAATCCTCCTCCTGAGTCTCCCACAGACAAATGGCATTCCTCAGAAACTCCAATTTCATCAAAGTGGCAACGGAGGTATTCCTGCCCGAGTGGGCCTACAGAAATGGTAGTTATAGTATTTCTTCCCCAGCGTTTGACGGCATCGCCGGGGCCCCACATCCAGCCTCGTAGTTGATTGGCAGCAGTGAGGACATCCGCTCCGCGCTGGGTGCCACGGCCAAAGACGGTGGCGAGAGCGCCTACCTCGGAGATGCCGGTTGAAAGCGGTGCGTAGGTGGGAAACGGCTTAGAATGCTCTATTTCCCACACTCGCAAGTCTGTGTCTGGAATATCTTGAAACCTGATAGTGATATAAGGATCACCGTGTAGGTCCAATGGAGTGCCTACCTCCCCGCCGATGTGGCTGGCGGTGATGAAGTAATGCGGGGCGATGGGCACCCCAAGAAATGAATGAAATTTCCCCTCAAATTGCCATCCTGAATTGTCTCCGGGAGTGGAGTTATTATAAGTAGGATCACCTGTTTTATAAAACATCACGGCATTGGCATACCCGCAACAAATCAGGGTGCAACAACTCGCATAGATGATGTAGTAAAGAATTCCCATTCGGTCATATTAACATATAAATAATCCAAGCAACTAAATTTTAGTCAATACTTCGCGGAACACAGTGAGAGTATCATCCAAGTCTGCCTCGGTATGGGCAAGTGATAGGAATCCCGTTTCATAGGGAGATGGTGCAAGATAGATCCCAGCTTGCAGGCAGCCCCAAAAGAATTTCCTGAAAAACTCAAGGTCTTGTTTCATCACGTCTGAGACATTGATGATTTCACGGTCTGTGAAGAATAGACAAAACATCGAGCCCACGCGGTTGAAGCGATATGGCACACCTTTTTCCCGCATCACTTGGTGGATTCCTTTTTCAAAGTGTGCGCCTAGAGAGTCAAGGCGGGCAAAGCCTGAGTGGGTCTCTAGCTCGCGGAGTTGCGCAAGACCTGCTGCCATTGCGAGAGGATTCCCGCTCAGTGTGCCTGCATGATAGACGGGGCCGAGCGGCGCAAGGTAATCCATCACGTCCGCCCGCCCGCCGAATGCGCCTACAGGAAGACCACCGCCGATGACTTTGCCAAAGCAACTCAAGTCCGGCGATAGATTTTCCAATCCTTGCACGCCAGCTTTACCAAGGCGGAATCCGGTCATCACTTCATCAAAAATGAGCAAGGCGCCATACTTTTTCGTGATGGTAGAAAGTAGTTCGAGGTAGCCGGGCTTGGGGAAAACGAGTCCAGCATTGGCAGGGTAGGATTCCACGATGATGGCCGCGATGTCTTCGCCCCGGGCGGCAAAAAGGTTTTTAAGCGCCTGTGGATCATTATACGGCAGCACCAAAGTTTTTTCTGCAAAAGCCTTGGGCACCCCTTCGGAATCTGGTTCCCCGTGAGTGAGTGCGCCAGAGCCAGCCGCCACTAACAAGGAATCGCTGTGCCCGTGGTAGCAGCCGTCAAATTTCACGATGCAGTCCCGTTTGGTGAAACCCCGCGCGAGCCGGATGGCAGACATGGTCGCCTCCGTGCCAGAGCTGCACATCCGGACTTTTTCTACGGATGGCACCCAGTCACAAACCGTGCGCGCCATTTCGATTTCAAACATATTGGGAATCCCAAATGAGATGCCACTTTTCGCGACTTCATGGATGGTATTGGTAATGGCGATGGGCGCATGACCCAAAATGTTTGGCCCCCATGAGCCGATGTAATCAATATAGTGTTTCCCATCGATGTCCTCAATCCGACTGCCATGGGCACGCCGGATGATGAAAGGATCGCCGCCCACATTACGGAAAGCCCGCACAGGTGAATTCACCCCACCAGGGATGTATTGCTTCGCGATGGCAAACATTTTTTGCGAGAGTGGGCCGATTGTATCCATGGCTAGACTTTGGAGCAGAAATAGCGATCCTCCAATCTTGAAGCGGCTTATTGCAGGAAATTTTTCCATCGCTTCCTCTCGGATAAAAATGGAGGTTTCGTTTCTGAGGATTCGCGTTAACATCCTCGCCATGAACTTGTTGTTCCTTACGCCGATGCTAGCAATGTGTGTCTCGCCACTGAGTGCGCAGATTCAGCGGCAGGAAAAAAAGTCCAATCTCGATTCCGACCCTGAAGTGGTTTACCTAGAGCGCTTCCTTAAAAAACCCATCGAGCTCAAAGTCATCCGCGAGGCACCTGTCTTCTCGGACAAAGATGGCAACAACCGCCTCGGCACGCTCAAGGCAGATCAAGCAGCACAGCTAGAAGCACTCTCAGGAAAAAGCTATCGAGTCCGGGGCAAAGGCACTCGCGATGGGATCTCAGGCTGGGTGGCACCATGGGCGTTTTCTTCGCCAGACCCAGATTTTGTAGCCAATCTAAAACTGTTTTATGAGCGCCAAATCCAAGTGCAAACACTCATTGCCGCGCAGGCCGTGGCGGTGGGCATGACCGTGGATGAAGTGACACTTTCACTAGGAAAACCTACCAAAACGAGCATCCGCAAGACCGGAGTTAGCCAAACTGGCCGATGGGAGTTCATCGTTTATAAGGATATCAAACACTACATCACACGCGTAGATCCCAGCACAGGCGCGGCCTTCCGCCAACTCTCCCATGTCACGCGTGAGGAAACTGGTAAGACAGCCATTGAATTTGAAAATGACTTGGTCACCACCGTCGAGCAAAGTGAGGACAACCAAGGAGGCAATGTGAAGATCATCGTGCCGCCGCTTGTGTTCCGCTGGTGAGTTATAGGTATAGAAATATACGTGCACCGTGCGCCACCAGTGAGTGAACTTTTTAAGTAAATGACTAAACCAACACTCCTTGTCCTCGCTGCCGGCATAGGCAGCCGCTATGGCGGCCTCAAACAAATCGATCCGATGGGCCCCAACGGTGAAACTGTATTAGACTATTCAATCTACGATGCGATTCGTGCTGGCTTTGGCCGAGTGTTGTTCATCATTCGTGAGGATTTTCAAGAAGCTTTTAAAGAAGGCGTGGGTGCGCGTTTCGCGGGGCGCATTGATGTCGATTACGCATTTCAGAAGTTAGAGGACTTACCTACCGCATTTTCCGTTCCCGCAGGCCGCACAAAACCGTGGGGCACTGCCCACGCGATCTGGGCGGCTCGCCATTTAGTTAATGAGCCATTCGCAGTGATCAATGCGGATGATTTTTATGGTCAAAATGCCTATGTTTGCGCAGCGGATTTTTTTGGAGCTATGCCATCAATAAATAGTATAGCTCACTATGCATTGATCGGCTACCCATTGATCAACACGTTGTCGGATCACGGCGATGTAAATCGTGGCATCTGCACCCAAGCCCCAGGCGGGCTGCTCACCGGCGTCGAAGAATACGTGAAAATCCAACGCGAGAACGATGGTGTGGTGCGAGGGAATACCCTGGCGGGGATACGAAATGCGGTGAACGAACATACTCCGGTATCCATGAATTTCTGGTTATTCACAGCATGTTTTTTTGAGCATCTTGAGTTAGATTTTATCCAATTCCTCAACCATTACGGGCAACTCGAAAAATCCGAGTATTATATCCCGTCGGTGGTGGACACCCTGATCCACAATGGCAAAGCAGATTGCCGGATTATTACAACAACAAGCCAATGGTTTGGAATCACCTATCCCGAAGATAAACCAAATGTAGTCGAGTCCATCCAAAAGCTCATCGCAAGTGGCGAGTACCCTTCTTCTTTTTGAATCAATCCCAAATTCTTAGGAAACACCCAAACCCGCCGATGTCCGCATGGCGCAAGAGTGCGATGGCTTGTGGTGAAAGTTCAGTGTTTTTTCAAATTCCTGAATGTTGAACTCGTTGCTCAACCCCACCATTTTGACGCTGAGATCAAAGGAACGCAAAACTTCTTTGAACCCGCGATAAATTGGCTCTAGCTGGGTGTCTTTAAGGATGATGGTTTTTGAAAAGAAGAGGACGTTATCGAGAGTAAACTCGTGCATTTTGGAGTCTTGGCGGCGGTCAGTGGGGCGCTCGGGAGTCCATTCGTAGCTCTGGCTTTGCTCGTCCCCATCCCGAGAATACCAAAGTTGTGGCTATGGGGATGGGAAGGCGCGAAGGAATTTCCGGCAGGTTCCTTGCCAGCCTTCCGCGCGAGACAGTGTGCGAGACAGTGTGCGACTTTTGCCGACTAGAAATTTTTCTTCGGAAATTTCCTCAACTTTTTACAACCAGAATCAGAGGAGATCCGAAAACTTCCCAATCATTCCACTATTCTCAACCTTCCTTCACCTTTGATGTCTTTTTAACGGCGGTTTTTTTGGCGGGGCGGGGTGGGAAATCGAAGCCGATTTTGCCGTCTTTGGGATCGAAGGTGAGGTGGGCGTCGAACTTGCGCTTGGTGCGATTTGAGACGAAGCCTTTGAGGACATCGGTCTTGCCGGCGCTGATGAGCTTGAGCATCTGGGCGGGCGGTATTTCGCATTGGAGGATGGCCTTCCCGATGCGGATGCCGTGGGGGTCCTTTTTGGTCACGATCTCGGGGATGTGATAGGCCTTCTCGGTGGCGTAAACTTTGTAGGTCTTGCCTTCCTCGGTTTTTGCCTCGCCGATGAGCTGCTCCTCAGTGAGCTCGGGTGGGGCATCGCGGTCGTCGCCCTCGAAAAGGAAGTTGATTTTGAATTTCACGTCCATTTCGAGACTGGCATCGAAGGGTTTGTTGAACTTGGATTTAAAGCCAGTGAGTGGGCCGACGAGTTTGGTGGTGAAGAGCTGGATGGCTTCTGGCTCGGTGAGAAGGCGGCCGGCGATGTGTTTTTTAGCTTTGAATTTGCACTCAGGGTCGCGGCACTCGTAGGTGGCCTCAGTCTGCTTGAGGGTGGGGGCGCCGCACATGGGGCAGGTGACTTTGAGATCCGGGAAAACCTCGCTTTTTGCGAGTTCTGCGGCTTTGCGGGCCTTGGTGCAGATCTCGGCAGTGTAGGCGATGATTTCTCTCATGAAATCACTGCGTTTGAGGTGGCCTTGCTCCATTTGACGGAGCTTGAATTCCCAATCGCCAGTGAGTTTAGGCGAGTAGAGGCCCTCGATTTCCATTTCGCGGACGAGCTCGATGAGGCGCATGCCGGAGCCTGAGACGAAGAGATCGCGGCCCTCGCGAGCGAGGTATTTCTGTGATATAAGGCCCTCAATGGTGGCGGCGCGGGTGGCGGGTGTGCCAAGGCCGCGCTCGGCCATGGCTTCGCGGAGAGCTTCATCATCGATGAGTTTTCCGGCTCCTTCCATCGCAGAAAGGAGGGTGGACTCGGTCATGCGGGCGGGCGGCTTGGTTTCTTCGTGGAGGACTTCTACGGACTCGGCTTGGGCAGTTTCGCCCGGGCTGACGGCGCAAAGCTCGTCTTTACCAGCGGCCACGCCGGGGCGGCGGCCATAGACTTCAAGCCAGCCGGGCTTCACGAGGATGCGGCCCTCGGTCTTGAAGGTATCCTGCTGGATGCGGGTGAGGCGGGTGGTTTGCTCGAACTCAGCGGAGGGGTAGAAGACAGCGATGAAGCGCTTGACGATCATGTCGTAAAGCTTCTGCTCGGCCTCAGAGAGTTTGGAAAATTTCCCGGTCGGGATGATGGCGAAGTGGTCTGAGACTTTCTTGGAATCGAAAACGCGGCGGGATTTGTGAAGGCGTGGGCCGCTATCCGAGGAGCCGCCGAGCACGGTTTTGGCGTATTTTGACACATCGAGATCCGAGTTCCCGATGTCTGCCATGGTCTCGCGGACGTTCCCGGTGTAATCCTCGGGAAGGTAGCGGGAGTCCGTCCGCGGGTAGGTGATCATTTTGTGCTTCTCATAAAGTGCTTGGGCGATCTGGAGGGTGCCTTTTGCGGAGAAGGGTGCTTCGCGTTGGAGAGTTGTGAGATCGTAGAGTTGCGGGGAAATTTGCGACTGGGCCTTTTTTTCCTCAGTCACTTGGCCAGTCTTGCTGGTGCAGCGGGCTTGGATGGACTCGGCGGAGAGCTGATCCCAAATACGCTCGGGCCGGGAGAGTGGGGCGGCTTCGTCCTTTTTCCAATTTTCATCAATCCACTTACCAAGGTATTCGCCAGCTTGGACGGAGAAGGTGGCGTGGACTTCGAAGTAGGGGGTGGGTGTGAAGGCGCGGATCTCTGCTTCGCGCTGGGCGAGAATGGCGAGTGTGGGTGTCTGGACGCGGCCTGCAGCGGTGATATTGAAGCCGCCGTGGCGCGAATTGAAGCACGTGAGGGCACGGGTGGCATTGAGGCCGACGAGCCAATCCGACTCGGAGCGGCATTTTGCGGCATCAGCTAGGGGCTTCATTTGCTCGCCGGTGCGGAGGCTACTCCATGCGGTGAGGATGGAGTCATTGGTCATGGACTGCATCCAGAGCCGATTGACGGGCTTGGAAATTTCCCCGATTTCCATGATGTAGCGGAAGATGAGTTCGCCCTCGCGGCCAGCATCGCAGGCGTTGACGATTTGGGAGATGTCCTTGCGTTTGGCGAGCTTGAGCACCTGCTTGAGGCGGGCCTCGGAATCTGGGATGGGATCGAGCTCAAATTTATCTGGGATGGCAGGCAGCACAGTGAAATTCCACGGCAGTTTCTTGCCATTTGGGCCCATGGGCATGCGTAGCTCGACGAGGTGGCCGACGGCAGAAGTGATGACGGCGGTATCATTTTCAAAATAAACATCGCGACCTGAGCCGGATTTTTCGAACTTGCCGAGCGGCTTAGCGAGCACGCGGGCGAGATCGGTCATGACGCTGGGTTTCTCTGCGATGATGAGTGTTTTTCCCATGGTGAAAGGGGCCGTTGAGCGGCTCTGGGCTGAGGGACTAGGCTGAGAAGTGTGCACTTTGCAAGCGGATTGGTGAGTTTTGATGATTTTGGGAGATAAGGGGAGAGGTTTGGCGCTTGCCCGACTCTCCCGGGCCAGAGCATTCTCTGCGGGAGGTATGAAGGAACAAATCGAAGAACTCGAACGCTGGGGAGCGGATGTGATCTTCGGGCGGGCCAAGGGCTGGCAGGCGACCTTGATGCGATTTTTGATGCGTGCCTTGTCTGGAGTATTCCGGGTGATTGTGCAAATTCGGCTATGGCGCTACCGCAGCGGTGCGCGGCCACAGGCGCACTTGGGAACGGCGGTGGTGGCGATTGGAAATATCACGGTGGGAGGCACGGGGAAAACGCCAGTGGTGGAGCTGATGGCGAGGTCTTTACGAGATCGCGGTAGGCAAGTGGCGATTCTCTCGCGCGGCTATAAAAGTAAGCGGCTGGAGCGCAGCCAAAAGTGGCCAAGTGTGAAGGGTGGCAATGTGCCGGACACGCAAATGCCCAAACTAGTATCGACTGGTACCGCGATTTTGCTGGATTCCAAATACGCGGGAGACGAGCCATTCATGCTGGCAAAGAACTTGGATGGCGTGGCAGTGGTGGTGGATAAGAACCGGGTGAAGAGCGGGCGGTTTGCGATCCGTGAACTTAAGTGCGACACCATTTTATTAGATGACGGGATGCAATATCTGGATCTTGCCCATTCGATGGATGTGATTTTGATCGATTCTGGGGCGCCATTTGGCACGGAAGCGATTCTCCCGCGGGGCACTCTGCGCGAGCCGCCGAAAAACCTCCGGCGTGCGAGCTATATCTTAATCACCAAATGCGATGGCTCATCAAACGAGGCACTCGTAGCACGCATCCGCCGTTACAATCGCACGGCAGAGATTATCGAATGCACCCATGGGCCGATCTATTTGGAAAATGTTTTCACCCGCGAGCGCAGACCGCTAGATTTTCTCAAAGACAAATGGACGGGTGCCATCAGTGCCATCGCAGTGCCAGAGGCGTTTGAGAGTTCGCTAGAAAAACTCGGCGCACGGGTAGAAATTTGCCGCCGTTTTTCCGATCATTATCGATTCTCCAAGCGCGAGGTGGAGAAATTCATGCAGCGCTGCGTGGAGCGAGATATGGAATTGATCGTGACCACGGAGAAAGATGCCGTGCGATTCCCGCGCCCGAGCTCGGTAGATGTGGAGGTGTATTTTTTACGCATCGAAGTGGAAATCCTCAAGGGGCAGGAAATTTGGGATGAGCTGATCGATAGGATCTGCAAGCCGCCTCCAGCGTTTGATCCTATTTTGCGAAACAGGCCTGCTTACCGCCCATGACGCGATCCGATCTACGGGCTTGCTACGGCAGAAGTAGGCCCGTTTTTAGGAGCTCTGCTTGAGTGCGTGATGCACAAGGACGGCCGCGTAGGCATCGTTCGCAGCGTAGATGAGTTGTTCTTCCGTGAGCACTCGGTTGGACCAATTGGTGGTGGTAATGCGTTTGGATTTTTGCAGCCGCCGCTCGAATAAAATCGCAACGGCGGACTTCACACCGATGGGATTGCGAAACCCTAGCCGCTTGAATGCATGATCAAGATCTACGATGGAACTCGGCCGGATTTGAAACCGCTCCCAGATCTGGCCGAGGTCGCCACGCAGGCCAAAACCAATTTTATGCACCACTGCGGATTCTAACAATTTGGCGATCACTGGGCGAGACTCTTCCACATGTGCTTGGAAGATGTAGGCGTGCTGAGTAGTGGAAAACTGAAGAACGTGAGGCCCCTCAGATTTTTCTCCCTTGCGGAAAGTGGGCTTAGATTCCGTGTCAAAACCGACTTCACCCGCTTGCAAAAGTTGCTCGAAGGCGGCCTCTGCTTGCTCAGCGGTAGTGATGAGTGAAATGCGCTCCGTGCCGAGGCCATCGAATGCCATCAGCGCGGCAACTTGGTCCTTGGTAGGAGGTGAGGTTGAATGAAAAATCATAGCACTGCGCGAGACTTCACGCGAAATGCTGTAAGGGCAAGGCTGCGCTGAAATAAAATTCCTGCTAGCCTGAATATTTATCACCTCGCATCACTTCCACATCAGCAGAGTAAACAATCACGGACCAGTCCTCAAAATATTTCCCGCCGATTTCTTCCATGATAGCATCTGCCACTTCGCGCTTCACCAGAGTATCAATTTGCACATTGCTGCCCTCCCACTCGGATGCGCGGATGCCCCGTGAACCTTCGCCATCCACGCTGCTGAGCGTCCAGCCAGAGGCACCGTGTTTTTTGAGAAGTTTGATCATTTCTTCACGCAAGACGCGCTCGGCGATGATGGTGACTTTACGGAGGTGGATTTTCAAAGCCATTTTGCGAAGAGGATAGCGAGTTTCTGATAGAGCGGAATGCCTAGTGCGAGATTGAAAGGAAAAGTGATGCCGAGTGCGAGGGTGAGATAGTAGGAAGGATTCGCCTTAGGCAAAGCCACACGCACAGCGGCGGGAGCAGCGATGTATGAGGCGCTGCCAGCCATCGCACCCAAAACGGCGGCCCCTCCCGCAGACATGCCGATGAGGGTGGCTCCAAACACTCCGAGTGCGCCATGGATGACTGGGATGATGCATCCTAGCGCCAGTAGGCGCACGCCAGCCCGGCCCGCATCGCGCAAGCGCTTACCCGCAGTGAGGCCTAGCTCGATCATGAAAATGCAAAGTGCGCCCTTAAAGGCTGTCGCAAAAAACGGCTGCACATCCACCAATTTTTGTGGGCCGCAGAGCGTTCCGATGATCAGCCCACCACCCAGCAGGACGATGCTTTTCCCGGTGACCACCTCGTGGAGCGCGCGTTTCCAGCTACTTTTCTGGCCACTGTTATTATTGGCGAAAAGCAACGCAATGATGATGCCCGGCACCTCCAATACCGCCACAAGTGCCGGTAGAAATCCTTCCGGCGCCATGCCCGCACGCTTCACCGCCTCGCCAGCAGCAAGAAAGGTGACCACGGAAACAGAGCCGTAGTGAGCCGCCACCGCTGCCGCATCCTCAATGCCAAGCTTGCCGATCCGGCGCATGAGAAAATACGCTGAGATGGGCGTGATCACCCCGAGCACTAGAGTCAATATACCCGGCACGATGACTTCATTTACAGGTGTAGAGGCCAAGGCAGAGCCACCTTTGAGGCCTATCGCCAATAAAAGATAGATGGAAAGACCCTGGTAAATTTGCTCGGGCACGGAGAGATCACTCTTCATCCAACGCGCGATGAGTCCCAAAACAAAACATAGGACCACTGGTGAGATGAGATTTTCCGTGAGTAGATGCATCTGGTAAAAATGGTTTATCTTTCGGAAGCCCGAGATGCAAGGTTCACTCGTGTGAGGAATCATGTTGGCCATTTTCCCATGCGAGAATGGCTCGTTTCCTCACTCCGCCCCATCGGTAGCTTCCAGAAATCCCAGTCTCACGAATCACCCGGTGGCATGGAATGAGGAAAGAAATCGCATTGTGCCCCACGGCGGTGCCCACAGCGCGGCTGGCATTTGGGTTACCAGAGGCGGTTGCCACCGCCCCATAACTCACGAGAGTGCCCGGCTGGATTTTTAGCAATGTCCGCCAGACTCGCAGTTGGAAAGCAGTGCCCTTTACGTAGAGTTGCAAGCGGTCATTCTTAGCCGCCGGAGTGAAGATTCGTGCCGCGAGCTGTATTGCAAATTCATCTTCATATACAAGCCGCGCCAAAGGCCAATCTGTATGCAGCTCCGCCATAGCGGCCTCACGCCCATCCCCATCGAAAAACGAGAGATGGCAAATCCCACGCGCCGTTTCTCCGATGAGGCACATGCCAAACGGACTCTCGGCGATGCCTGTGCGAATCTGCAAACCGGCACCGCGAGCTTTGATTTCACCGGGAGTGGCGGCCTCTAAACTCACGCACAAATCATGTAAACGTCCCGGCCCAGAAAGCCCGGCACCCAATGAAGCAGCCAGCACATCCTCACCTTGGCGCAGCAATTCCTTAGCGTGAGAGAGTGTGAGGCACTGTAAAAAATCCTTCGGAGTCGCCCCGGCCCATGCGCGGAACAAGCGATGAAAATGGCCAACACGAAGCCCCACTGCCGCTGCCACTGTGGTCAGATCAGGCTGCTCTGCCCGATGTTGATCTAGGTAATTGATGGCTTGTGCGATGCGCTGATAATCATTCACAGAGAAAGCGTGCCATGGAGCACCTATGCTGCCCACCCGATTCTTGCGGTGATCTCGAAGCTCCCCTTCGGAAATGGAAATCTAACATTTCCTAATTGTTAAAGATAAACGAAAAATTACCTTAAATCATTGGTAATGAATAGTTTACAAAGTTATTCAGATAGAGTTTTATTAAACTTTTCTTAACTGCGGATTTTTTCTGCATAAATCTTTACAGATGGTTGAACGAATCTCCCATAGAGCTATCTTACCCAATAATGAAAACCCGTTTCATCAACCTCGCAGCAACACTTGTCGTATCTCTTTCCTGTTTGTTTTGGATCAGCTTAATCATGCTCGTCATGATGCACTTATTAGGTGCTACCGCCGAGACTACGTTCGGGACAGGAGCAATTTTAGGAATCCTCAGTGCGCTGGCGATCATGCTTATGGGCCGTGAGTTCGAGAACGCAATTGAGATTCCTGACTATGACGATTACCAAGCGTTGAACTCTAGCGCGCGAACCCACCTCAAAAAATCAAAACCCTACAGTGGTAAAACCACGTTTTTACGGCTGCCAAGAGAGAACTTTTAGACACAGCCTAGGCATGAGAATAAAGCATTTTTTTACGGATGGTCAGTCGATGAGAATCGCTGCCACAGGCGGATCACTCCTTGATTGATGGCACTGCGCACGGCGGCCCACAATGTAGCCTCGGTGGCCTCGCGCTTCACTCCTAGGCGATGATCAATGAGTGCCCCGAGCCGCTCGCCCGCAAGTGAATCAAGGATTTCACCCTCGAAGGCCACATCTGAAATAAAATCGGCGATCTCGGTGGAACCGAGTGCACCCGTGAAACTTACTAGGGGGCTAGTATGAATGGTGCGCACTGGCTCGCCCAATTTTTGGTTTTCCACCACATCAGTGAGGGCAGCGCGAACACGCAGCGTGCGGGGCCCTGGACCACTTGCGATCGCAAGCTTCCCACCAGACTGGTTATGAAGCGCATCCGCAAGATAGGCGGCGAGCTGATCTTTTACCTCTGCCGAGATATCGGGAGTCGCAACCACGGTGGTCACGGGATCGATGAGCACGCTATCATACTTTGCGTAACTCAGATCTGGTTTGCGATAAGCGGTCACGGCATCTGCGGTGCCATAGCCAGAATCTAGCTGCTTGTAATTGGTGAGAAATCCTGAAGGCGAGCGACCACCGGTAGAGCATGACGTAAGGGTGATCGCAATTCCTGTTAGACTAGACAAGCCGATGATTGAGAGTGAATTCATAGCGCGATCACTAAGTGCTCAAAGACGATCTTATTGTAAAATATAATTTCTCCGTTCACTGAGCCCGATAGACCACCTTAAATCGGTAAAAGAAATTTCCTGAGCTTGGAAACACAGGGAAGCTCCAAGAAAGCGTGTCCCACTGCGGATGGGCGAGATCAAACGCTGTTTTCGGCGATGAAAATTGAGGGCTGGACCACGATATCAGGTCAGAAGAACTTTCTAATACTACATCTAAAAAATCCCCGTTCTCCAAACGCGGGCGCGGATGAGTCGCAGTGACCACAATATCAGTTTGTAGGTTGGTGGGTATCCTAATCTCCACAGCGACGGGTGGCACCGGGGTGGGGGGACTGAGTGGCTGGGCAGAGTTCGGCGGTGTCCCCCTTGCAAACTCCAATATGTTAGAAATACCATCTCCATCGGGATCCGCCGTTACTGCGGGATCGATCCCCGGAAACAGCGCAATCCAGCCGCTATAACTAGGGTAAGCTGGAACCATGGCATGGCTGTAAAGTTCTAGCACTCCCGTGTCCCGCGATGCAGCCATGATGTCCTGCAAGCCATCTCCTGTAAAATCCGCTGCCACCAAGTGTGAAATGAAACCGCGTGGATTTGCCAATATGCTAGATTCAGCGAAGGAACCATCACCCAGTGAACGGTGTAAGCGGATGGAAGTATCGCTGGATGGATTCCCAAGAGAATCGGGTGAGGAAATACTCGATGTGACTAGATCGTCGAGGCCATCGCCGTTGAAATCACAGACCACAGCAGATGCAAAGTCCGGTATAGTGTCCGGCTGCCCGTATTGCATCGTGCCAATGCTACCGTGAGCCACTGTGATGGAAGTACTTGAATTAAACTGCGAATCTATAGTGCGCCCGCAGATCGCAAATTGGATGGGATTCGGGCTATTGATAAACCGTCCTGCCAGTAGGTGGCTAGGAGGTTCCACAAAATGATGTCCCGCGGCTGGCCAAGGGTTTTGCGGGTTGGAAAAGTCCGCCAGATCCGTGAGCGGCACGAGGGAAAATGCACCTCCTTGATTGCGGTGCAGTGTGATCACATTTCCCAAAGCTGAAGGACCTGTTACAATATCGCAATCGCCATCGCGGTCAGCATCCAGAATGAAAACTTGATCCTGAGTGAGCCATTTGTAGCGCCCGGTCACCGGAGAATAAATATCGGCAGTCCACCAACGGCCGGCTAAAGCGATAGGGCGTTGTGCCATGGCGGTCCCATTTCCTTGAGTGTTTTCAAGCCATGCGAGAGTCTCCTGCTGGGGATTGAAGACTAGAGCATCGGTGTCTCCATCTGAATCAAAATCTGCCGCGCCTAACACACGATCAGGAGCGGATGGTGCTCCACTAGAGAAAGGGTAATTTGTAAGAAGACTGAATGTGAGATCGGGAGTGCTTGCTGGCTGCCGCACGGTCTTGATGGTTGCGATTTCCCGCGACTTTGGCAGGAGCACATCTGGAATCTGATCTCCTGTAAAATCCCCAACCACGAGGGAGTCTCCACTAAAGCCGCCGCCCAGCGCAGCTCGAGCAGGCTGCGGTGCTTGCCAGACCGGGCCTTTGAACACACTAAACTGTCCCTCATCCGAGTGAAGTGTGCCCACATCCGGCAGCAAATCCCCGTTAAAATCGGCAACTACCAGCCGACTTGGAACTCGGCGAGGACCAAGCACATAGTTTCTAGAAACGAATGGATTGAACGCATCTCTCCGGAGCCAAGCGCGGCTGCCGTTTAGAAAACCCGGAAGTGGATTGCCAAGAGCATTATAATTTCGAGGTGTCGAAAATACTGTTAGATGGGCTTTGTTCGAAAAGATGGGCTTTACGGAACTGAGAGACGATACCGGATGGGTCAAGGGAGGAAACGAAGAAAGAGTCGCAGCACTAGGACTGCCTTCGCTCTGCAGCCCATAAATCGCAGGCGAACTCCCGGGTGTAAAAATGAGTTGCTCCCTTCCATTGCCATAAAAATCTGCCACTGATGTCACGACTTCTTGAAAAGATGGATAATTGGGAAAATCTTGCTCGAGCACAGCGGGGCCGAGTTGGCTAGCAATCGAAAACTCATTAACTACTGACCAAGTTCCACCGGTTTTTGCCCGGATCATCCCTTTTCCTGTCACCCATCTCTCACTAAAGTCGACAAACTCTGGTGGAAATTGCCCGTCCAAATTCACGGGCACACCCTCACCCGGAATTTCTTCTAGCAACGACAGAGAGCGATCTTCTAAGACTCTAAGAACTCTAGAATCTCCACTGATGACAGTGTTGGCACTCTTTCCAACGGCGATGATCACTGGCTTCTCCGTCGGGTCCCAAGAATGGATCAATGCATTCTTGACGAGTGCAAACTGCGAAACATTCCGAAGCTCGGGTGTGGAGGTGGCAAAGTCAAAAATCAACTGCGGCTGTGACCAGACTCCTCCGTAAATAAGCAGATCCGGTTTCCCGTCACCTTCGAGGTCTCCCACAGTCGCGCTGATAAACATTTGAGCGGAAAAGCTTGGTATCGTGCGGTCGAGATCCGCTTCTACCAGACTCGTCTGGGCGCGTGTCTTAAACATCCAAATCCGGAGGCGATTGCCGTCAATCAACACCAAATCATCTTTGTTATCCGAATTCACATCGCACCGCAGCATCGCTAATGGGCCATCGGAAACATGAGCACGAGCTTTTACGATGTCGGATACCCATATTGTCGGCGAGTCGATTGCTGTAGTGATCAACCGATGCTTGGTTGCATCCACCATGACCATTTCCTCGCCGCCCACACCATCCCAGTTCCAAAGAATGCAGGCAATTGGGTTGACTGCATCATTCAAGTCTAGCCCTTGATTTAACCCATGCAGGGTATCCCCTTTCGCAACCGTGAGCAGCGCAATAAAGTAAAGTATCCAAAATGCCTTCACGCGATTCATTTGGCCCTAGGTGTGAGGCGGAAATGAGGAACTGTCCATTTCCAAGTGGAAGCGGCTTCCCGCGTCAGTTTGGATCGTCATCTGGATTGAGAGTCCAGACGATGGCAGACTGCGGGACGATGATCGCACCACTCACGGTCAATAGGCTAGATGCGGGCTGTAACTGAGCATGGCCATCGGCGAAAATGAGGCAGCCCTTTTGTGCATGGCGGGCGGCGAACGCACGAGCATTCGCCT
>JAYULG010000073.1:0-17984 GCA_043763755.1 Akkermansiaceae bacterium
CCCGCGAACCTTGATTGGAATCTGTGGCTGGGACCTTGCGCAGATATGCCATACCACGATGCGGTTGCTCCCGCGAAGTGGCGCTCATGGTGGGACTTCGGCACGAACGGTCTTGGCGACTGGGGCTGCCATGTGTTAGACGTGGTATTTTTCAGCTATGATGAGTTGATAACTCCCTTTTCCGTGAAGACTGACTGCGCACAAGCCGCTACTGAATTATTTCATGTCAATCCATGTAAATCCACCGTGAGTTATAAGGTGAATTCGGATAAGTATGCAAACTCGGTTTTCCCAATCCATTATTATGATAGTGATCAGCGCCCATCGCTGGAGCAGATGCGCATCGGCGAAGAGATCAAGGAAAGCAACATGACGGTGGTGGTGTGTGAAGGCGGCACTCTGACATTGGAAGCAGATGGCAGACTTAAGGTATGGATCGATGGGAAAGTGCAAGAAGGCCTCCGGATGCCCGGCCTGCCGAAGTTTCCCCCGTTGAATCATTGGCATGCGTGGGTGGACAATTGCCTCGGCAAGAAAACAGAGCTGCGTGCGCCATTCAAAGATGCGGTGAGAATCACGGAAGCCTGCCTGCTAGCTGTGAAGGCCACGCGTTTTCCTGGCCAAGAGCTGCTTTGGGATAAGTCGAAACTCGAATTTACCAACAATGCCGAAGCTACAGCCACCATCGTGCGCCGCAAATACCGCGAGGGCTTTGCACCGCCAAGAGTGGGCTAAGAAAAATGCGACGGCCACGGTAACATCATACGACTAACGAATCTCAACTTCATTCCCAAGGCGAGTAAGGAGATTGATTTCTTCCATATCCGCAGCAGATAAAACGATACCTTGTGGCAACTCCACAAGCTTGCTGACGGTGGCGGTGATTTGCACTTTAGGTTTGGCGAGTTGGATGATTTTTTGTGCTCCACGGTAGCCCTTAGAGGTCGGTTGCACTTTTTTTCCGTCATGATCGGCCAGCTTGGAGGCGATGGTAGTCGTCTGTTTGGCGAGATTGCTGGGCGAGGTGAGGAGTGAATACTCGCGGATAAAGCGCCCGCCTTCCCAGAGTGAGAGTGATTTCCGCTGAGGCTCGATGAGTAGGCGGAAATTCAGTGGCATGACGATGAGCTCATCACCGGGTTGCAGGTTTTTTAAATCGAGCATGCCATTGAGGAGGATGATGAGATCAATGTTGGTTTGATGTTCTGCGGCGATTCCAATGTAGGTATTTCCGCGTTTGACGACGTGGATCGCCTTCCCTTGCATATGGGCAGGAGAGAGAATTTCATCGAGATTCATGTCTCCCACGATGCGGCGGGCAAGCGGCGCGGATGAGGATGCGGGATAGATATTGATGATAGTGGTGAGCTTCTCGCGAGCCTCGGCAAGGTCGCCTAAGGCGAGAAGCTCATGGGCTTTTTGAAAGGCTTTTTCACCGGGATCAATGTCTGGCATTTCTGCCGCATCGAGCATGCTAGCAAATGCTTCATCCGGCTGTTGGCGGACGATGTCTGAAGGATTTGGGATGAGTTTCTCGAAAACTCCACCCAGCGGCTCGACGGTGACGTGGTAGGCGAGCATGCCTGTAAAAGACATTACCGCTAAGACGAGAACGGCGGAAATGACTTTGACGAGAAACCAAAAGCTCATGGCAGGGTGAGGCAGATCTTCAGATCAGGCCGCGGCGTTTGAAGTCGAATGCGTTGATCTCATGGGAGCGGAGAATCATTTCGAAAGAAAATTTGAGGATCGAGATTTCCCAAGCATCGTCCACGCCCTCAATGATGGCGAGTGACGGATTTCCAGTGCGGCGGATTTCTTCTAAAGCACGCTCACGAACGGCACCGAGCGAGTCATGGATTATTTCCTCATGCACGTTGCCGCGGCGGAATTGGAAGCCGTATTGGAGGAACGCGAGGTCTTTTCCCTCTTTCCGAAATTTATCTACCAACTGATCAAAGCGGGCACGTGCGCTATCATCAAATCCATCTAACTGGACTTCATGGTAGCCAGAGGGCCTGAGGATTCTGGGGCGCATGGCTTCGATTTCCCCTGTGCGGATTTTTACTTCGCCTACTGAATCCATGGACTCACTAAGGAGCTGAAATTGAAAACGAGTCTCGCCGAATGTATCGATTCTGCGGTCCGGCTCATGCAGGACTTTGGTGGTTTCAAGGGCGTATTGAATATCGTCCGGCGAATGCATCTGGGCGAGTATGTGCCACCTTGCGAGGTTTTGCAAAGAAAAGGGCGGACTTCGTTGAGAAGTCCGCCCATTCGCAAAATTGCAGCTCAATCGAGTTAGGCTTGCTGGCTGGTGATATAGGTGATCACGTCGCCCACAGCTTGCAGTTTCTCTGCTTCTTCATCGGGCACTTCGATATCGAATTCTTCTTCAAATGCCATGACAAGCTCCACGGTATCGAGCGAATCTGCTCCAAGGTCTTCGACGAATTTGGCTTCGATAGTGACTTGATCCGCGTTGACGCCAAGTTGGTCAACGATGATGTCCTTTACGCGGGCTTCGATACTTTTATCTGACATGTGTTGGTATTGGTGAGAGTTGGAGTGAACTCGTGCTGGAGGTGGTTATCGTGTGAATACCCGGCTTGGCAACCTCGAAAACGGGTCTGGTGCGGAAAATCGAAAAGATTCATGAGTTTCTCGAATCCTCGTTCAACTCGGGGGCTGCACGATCCGTATCGTCAGTGCGCGTGTATTCGATGATTTCCCCGGAAAAATGTGCTCGGACGTGCTGCATGAGCTTCTCGGCAGGTTCACCATTTTCTTTTTTAAAGCCTCCATAGGTGAGGCCGTCAATGCGCAAGCGGCCTGTGCCAGATGGGCCAGAATAATCGATGAATGCGAGGCCTTTGGCATCCCATTTCCGCAGATCTAGGAGGTTTAAATCAGAGAATGCCACGCGCCTGCCTTTCTGATCCGTGATGGCCTCACCATCCACTGAGATGGAGCGCCTAATGGTCCGCAGAAGAAAAAATGCGGCGATGAGAGAAAGGATGAGGCAGATCACGAAAACGATCCATTGCTCGTTGATTTTACCTGCATCAAATGGCTTTTCGCCCACCGAGGTGTTCATTCCACGTTCCTTGGTGTATTCGCGCCAGAGGATATTCCACTGGAGAGGCTTCATTTTATCAAAATCATGGAGGATGGCTGGCCACTTCATAGGCAGCTTGAGATCGGCGGGTAGGATCGAGCGATCCTCTGGAAAAGCGACGGACTGTGCGGTGGCGTGGGCCTTCCAGGCTTCCGGTGTGAGAGCGCCAGCAGAGTTCATTTTGGCAAAATCCGCATCTGCTTTTTCGAAGGTTTTGTTGAGGAAATAGGCTTCATTTTTTTTCCGATAGCCAGTTGAGCCATCGAGGTAAAACAACACGGCGAAAACCCCAAACATAGCTAGCATCACAAGCGCTCGTAAAAGAAACCAAGGAGTGGGTTTACAGACAATGGTTTGAGTAGGAATCATGGGCAGTGGCGATAGGAAATAGGGCGCAATGCGGGTTGGCAAGAGGCAACCCGCTCAGAATTTCAAAAATTGGCAGCATTCCGGCTTGTCGATGGTGGGCAGAGCGGCTACCGACACATTTGTCATGCCAATCGCAACTCCCGCGCAGTATCGCGCCATGTTAGATGCCGCCCAAAAAGGTGGTTATGCCTACCCCGCTATCAACGTTACTTCGCTGCCTACCATCAATGGTGCGCTGCGTGCATTTTCCGAGGCAAAATCTGATGGGATCATCCAAGTTTCCACGGGCGGCGGAGAGTTTGCTTCCGGCACTGCGGTGAAGGACGCTGCATTTGGTGCCATTGTTTTGGCGGAAGCCTGCCACCTGCTGGCGGAAAAACACAATGTGCTCATCGCTCTCCACACCGACCATTGTCACCCGAATAAAGTGGATGGATTCCTTAAGCCGCTTCTCGCAGCATCTCGCAAACGCATCGCTGAGGGGAAAGGACCCTTATTTCAATCTCACATGTTTGATGGCTCAGTAGTCGAACTCAAAGAGAACCTTGAAATTTCAAAAGCCCTCCTCAAGGAATGTGCCGAGCTGGGCATCATCCTTGAAGTAGAAGCAGGCTGCGTGGGTGGCGAAGAAGACGGCCACGATACCTCAGGCTTGCCCATCGAAAAACTCTACACCACCCCGGAAGACATGGTGGAAGTCTATGAGGCACTCCAACCTCTAGGGCGCTTCCTTTTCGCCGCCACGTTCGGCAATGTGCATGGTTCCTACAAGCCGGGTGCCGTGAAGCTTAAGCCATCTATCCTCCGCGATGGCCAGAAAGCCGTGACGGATAAACACGGCAGCGCCGCAGAAATGGACCTCGTTTTCCATGGTGGATCGGGCACCTCCGAGAGCGATCTCCGGGAGACCCTAGATTATGGTGTCGTCAAAATGAACATTGATACGGATACCCAATACGCATTCACTCGCCCAATTGTCACCCACATGTGCCAAAACATCGAAGGTGTGCTCAAAGTAGATGGCGAAGTGGGCGATAAAAAACATTACGACCCGCGCTCATACCTCAAAAAAGGTGAATTGAGCCTTTGTGAGCGGATGAAAGAAGCTTGCGACGATCTCCGATCCACAGGTCAGACGATCTTCGGAAAAGTTTAGTCTCCACCAAACGATGACTTTGGTCAGTTTCGTTTCATCAACGAAACTGATTCTGCGTCTTTTGATAGAGATAACCCGCCTCGCCCAAACGAGCGACGAGTGCTTGTTCCTCAAGATGATGGGTTTTCACAAGGTCTTCCAACGAGTCGCAATGATTGCGTAGTTCCGTGTTGACGAGGCCCACAAGCAGATGCGGATCCATCCGCAAATAGTTCGCTAAATTCATAACTGACAATCAGCGAAACTGTAAGTCAGGGCCGAGAAGCAAAATGCGGCTATGCTGGAAAGCTTCAAGCCGCGAGCTGAGACGTTTGATTTGTAAGCGGGTGGAGACTGGCAGCACCCCAAGCATCCCGCTCGACTCGATAAAATCTTGGAATCTCGGAGCCTTGCTATCTACCACGGAGGCCCGGATAATTTCATCGTCATCAGCCTTTTCAGGAGGTGCGAATAAGCCCTCAAGCCCGCTCTTAGGCTGAGGGATGAGCCTTGAATCCACCCCATCGAGTTCTGCTTGTTGTGCAGCATAGGCGATGGCTTCGTGAAGTCCGCCGAGCTCATCAATAAGGCCCACGGCTAGAGCATTCTTGCCAGTGTAAACGCGGCCTCCAGCGAGCGTTTCTAGATCACCCTTGAGTGACTTTCCGCGGCCATCGATGATGCGTTGTTTAAATGTGCCATACACTTCTGCCATCGAGTCACGCACGAGTTCGGATTCTTCTTCGGAAAAGCCTCGCGTCACATTCATGATCCCGGCGTTCTTCCCGCGTTGGCTGCTATGGGTGGTGATCCCGATTTTTTCCATTGCCTCGCCCAATACAAACTTCATGCCCACCACACCGATGGACCCAGTGATCGTCCCCTCCTCTGCGAAAATGCGATCGCTAGCGGCGGAAACATAGTAGCCACCACTGGCTGCCACGCCACCCATCGAGACTACGAAGGGCTTTCCCGTGGCATTCCATTCATCCGTGGCTTCCCACAGAATCTCACTTGCGAGGGCAGAGCCGCCGGGCGAGTTCACGCGGAGGACGAGCGCCTTGGCCCGCTCATCTTTGGCAAGTTTGAGGATCTCATTGCGCACCGGAGCTACGGATTCTTCCGTGATATCCCCATCTAGCGCCACGACGGCTACGAAGTCTTTCCGAGACTTCGAGTTAGCAGAATCTTGGAACATCAGTTTGAAAAAATCCATCATCCCAGTGATCTGCGGGCCATCGAGATCTGGAAGCTGGTATTCCCGATCAAAGTCCGCATCTTCGCCGTAGGTTTCTCTGAGTTTTTTCACTACATCTGTGCGATACATCAGGCCATCGATTAATTTTGCTTCGAGAGCCTTTTCAGGAGTGACAGCACCATCGTCGATGAGGGCCTTGATCGCTTCTTGGGGTAATTTCCTGCCTGCTGCCACTTGGGAGACCACTTGATCAAAAATCGAATCAATGAGCGCCTCTTCCTGCTTGAGCGCATAATCACTCGGGCCAGTGCGATAGAAATTCTCGCCAAAGCTTTTGAAATCTCCGATATGCACGACGTCCGCGCGCACGCCCATTTTATCGAGCATGCCTTTGAAATACAGTGATTCCGCATAGATGCCTTGGAACTCGCAGTCGGCTTCCGGCATCAGGATGAAATGATTTGCGGCACTGCCTAACAGAGCCGTGCGATTCGAGAGATGCTCCGTGTAGAGCCAGACATCTTTGTCGGCGGCACGGAGTGATAAAAGCTGGCGGCGGATTTGTTGGACTTGGGCAAAATCAAGCTCGGCATCATCCACCTCGAGGACGACGGCCTTGAGATCTGTGTCTGCGAGGGCTTTTTCTAGACTGCGACTCAAGTCATAGAGCGTGAGCGGTCTTGAGGGTGCAATGGTGAGTGCAAGAAGCGATTCATCTCCTATTCCAGATTCCGAAAGTGGCCCTTCTACATCGTAAATCGCAACGGTGGTTTTCACCGCACCCTCATCCTCAGCCAAAAGCGGGGAACCACAGAGAAACAGCACACACGCGCCAAAAGCTCGATAAATCATGGGGTTGATTACACCAATCTCAGATGCGTTCAAACTTTGAATTTGAGGAAGTTGACCTCTCTAGGCGTTTTTTCTCGCAAATTGCCTCAGCGCTAAAGTCCATGGCATTGTGAATGAGCTGCTAGAAGCAATCGAACATCGCGGGTGGGCGGTCTTGCCGGATTTCATCGGGCCGGCCGAGTCCATCAAGCTGAGAGATGAGTGCGAAGAATTTTCCCGCTCCAGCGAGTTTAAGCGTGCGGGCGTGGGCCGCGGTGCGGATACCGCCATCCGCGAGGATACACGCAGCGATCAGATCATGTGGCTGGAGCCGAGCGAAGCGGCTATCGAGCAACAGAAATATCTCGCGAAACTTGAAGACCTCAGGCTCGCATTCAATGCCCAACTCTATCTGGGCTTGTTTGATTTCGAGGGCCATTTTGCCTATTACCCGGAAGGTGGATTTTACAAACCGCACTTGGATCGCCACGCTGGGAGTAGCGAGCGCGTTCTTACAGTTATACTATACCTTAATGAAAACTGGCAATCGGGCGATGGCGGTGAGTTGAAGCTATGGAGAAACAGCGGCGAAAAAAACGGGCCATTTGAAATCATTGCGCCACGGTTGGGGACGCTCGTCTGCTTCTTTTCTGGAGACCATTGGCACGAGGTATTGCCTGCGGTGAAGGGGCGCAGGAGCATCACTGGCTGGTTCCGGCAACGCCCGTAAAAAATTTTATTTACCTCTGATTAGTTGGCGGGATGCCCATAAGTAGTGCCAACCAGATATGACCGTGAGCGCGACCGCTGCCCACAAGAAAATGGGCTGCAACCATCCACCATCCGCCATCGGGCGGGCGAGATGCCCCAGCCACCGCAGCATCGCTGACGGATCTTCTCCATTTTCAGCAGTTAGCCAGATTAAGCCCGTGATCAGATAGGTGAGCTGGAAAGTGGTTTTCCATTTCCCGAGATTATCTGCCGCGAGCACCTGCCCAGCCTCGATAGCGATTTGGCGCAGGCCAGTGACGAGAAATTCCCGCCCGATGATCAGCGCAGTTACCCATACCGGACACAGCCCCTTTTCCGTGAAAAAAACAAATGCCGCGCTCACCAGTATCTTGTCAGCAAGAGGGTCCATCAATTTCCCCAATGGCGTCACAAGCCCCATTTTGCGGGCCAAGTATCCGTCCAGCCAATCACTGATCGCTGCCACCACAAACAGAACTAGCCCTATGAAGTAGCCCGCCGAGGAACTTTGTGAAACAGCAAGGACGAATGCCGCAGTCATGATGAGCCGGGAAAAGGTGATTGCATTCGGTAAGTTCACTTCCGGAATGTGTGAAATGCACGATGAAATGGCAACAAGGGGTTGCAGGATTTCTCCAAGAACCTTACATCCTGCGTTGCCCCAGCAGAGGCACTTCACAACATGAGCAATAGCGACTTCGGATTGATAGGTCTGGCCGTCATGGGCCAGAATCTCGTTCTCAACGTGGAATCCCGCGGATTTCAAGTTTCGGTTTATAACCGCACCACCAGCGTCACGGATGCCTTCGTCGCAGCGCACCCGGCGAAAAAGCTCGTGGGTGCCAAGTCACTTGAGGAATTCGTGCAGTCCCTTTCCTCACCGCGCAAGGTGATGATCATGGTCAAGGCCGGTGGTCCTGTGGATGCGGTGATTGAATCGCTTATTCCACTGTTAGATAAAGGCGATATCATCATCGATGGTGGAAATTCTCTCTACACAGACACCGAGCGGCGCGACAAGTGGCTGGGCGATCTCGGTTTCCGCTTCATCGGCGCGGGTGTATCTGGTGGCGAGGAAGGTGCGCGCAAAGGCCCATCCATCATGCCTGGCGGCCCGGCCTCCACTTGGGATGTGATGAAGCCTATTTTTGAATCCATCGCCGCCCACGTCGATGGCGAGCCATGCGTCATCCACATCGGCCCGGGAGGTGCAGGCCACTATGTGAAAATGATTCACAACGGCATCGAGTATGGAGACATGCAGCTCATCTGCGAGGCTTACAATATTTTCAAAGCCGCTGGATTTACCCCAGCTGAGCTTGCCGCAGTTTTCACCGATTGGAACGAGGGCGATTTGGAAAGCTACCTGATTCAAATCACTTCGAAAATCTTCGCGCAAATGGACGCAGAGACCGGCAAACCCCTCGTCGATCTTATTTTAGACACCGCAGGTCAAAAGGGCACAGGCAAGTGGACGCTTATCAATGCGGTGGAAAACGCAGTGGTCATATCCACCATCAATGCCGCCGTGGAAGCACGCATCTTATCCTCGATGAAGGATGCCCGAGTCGCAGCGAGCACTCAGCTCCACGGTCCCGCCACCACAATCACAGGCGACAAAGCCGCGCTTGTCAAAAAAGTGCACGACGCGCTCTTCGCCTCCAAGATCGTCTCCTACGCCCAAGGCTTGGACTTGATTGCAGCCATGGGTGCCGAAAAAAATTGGGGCCTCGATCTCTCGAAAATCGCCGCGATCTGGCGGGGCGGCTGCATCATCCGCGCTCGTTTCCTCAACGACATCACCGATGCGTATCGCGCTGATCCATCCTTATCGAATCTGATGCTTGCGCCATTTTTCACGGATTTGCTCAATGGTTTTCAACAAAATTGGCGGGAGGCCATTTCAATGGCCACGCTCGCTGGAATTCCGGTTCCTGCATTTAGCGCATCTCTCGGTTATTACGATAGCTATCGTAGCGCCGTGCTCCCCGCAAATTTACTGCAAGCCCAGCGTGACTTCTTCGGTGCCCACACTTACGAGCGCACGGATAAACCGCGCGGCGAGATGTTTCACACAGATTGGCCTGAAGTAATCGGCTGATTTCCACACGCGATAAAGGGCAGCGCGGACGAATCCACGCTGCCCTCGTGACAACCTTCTAAACAACAATCAGAAGTAAAACTTCAAGCCGAGGTCCACCTGCTTGGCAACGCCCTCACTTTCGCCGTCTCCCACGACGATCCAGTCACCGCCGACTGAGGCAAAGATGGCTAGGTTTGAACGCATGAAATATTTCACACCTGCGTCCACTCCCAGAAGGCCAGTGTTTCCACCTTCATCCGGGCGAGAGTAGTTTACACCCGCACGAATGAATGGCACCCACCGGGTTCCGGTTAGGAAGTTGTATTCGCCGAAGACGCCAACACGGTAGTCCCTGTTGCTATCAACTCCGGTGATTCCGCCTTGCACTCCGAGAAGCCAGTTAGGTGTTAGAAAACGCCCGTAGCTGATGTCAAAACTGTAAGCCGTATTGTCTTCCCAGTTCAGTCTTCCACTAAGGCTCAGCTCTTGGATGCCAGCAGCGAGAATGGGTAATCCGCTATCCACGTAGCCAGTCTGATTCATACTCGTGGTGGTGCTCATTCCATCCTTGCTTGCAGTGGAAGCAGCCGAGGCAGCACCTACAGGAAGCAGACAGATGAGCATTTTGATTGCTGAGTTCGCAATTGAATTTGTTCTATATTTCATAGTGTTAGTGATGTGATCTAGCGTGCTAGACCCGGCCACTAGACATTTAACGAATGTTAATGACTATGGGGTAAAACCCTATGATGTGGCATTCAATCGAAAATAAAAATCCGCCACTCTGCAGTGGCGGATCTATTCAAGATCGATCTTTTCGAAAAAAGAATGCTATAGGGCTATGTTAGATAAACTCGTTAAGTAGATTCTCTAACATTTCTTGGCGTCCACTTGCGAGCATGGGTTCGCCATTCGCCAGTGCGTGTTTTTCAAGATCCTCGAAGCTCACTTGGCCAGCCTCTACCTTCGCGCCAATGCCGGAATCGAAACTGCTGTAGCGCTTGCTCACAAATTCACCTAGACGACCATCTTGGCGGATGGCAGCAGCGATTTTAAGGCCTCGTGCGAAGGCATCCATCCCTCCAATGTGCGCGTGGAAAAGATCCATCGGCTCATGCGATTCCCTGCGGCGCTTGGCATCGAAGTTCAGGCCACCCGTGGTGAAACCACCCATGCCGAGCACCACCAACATCACCTGAGTGGTGAGATATAGATCCGTCGGAAACTGATCCGTGTCCCAGCCGATCAAGGTATCACCACGGTTCGCATCGATACTACCAAGCATCCCCGCATTGGCACTGACCGTCAATTCATGCTCCATCGTGTGGCCTGCAAGGGTGGCGTGATTGGTCTCGATGTTTAGTTTAAAATGCTCCATCAGCCCGTATTCCCGGAGGAAGTTGAGGCATGCTGCTGCATCGCTATCATATTGATGCGTCGAGGGTTCACGCGGCTTAGGCTCGATGTAAAATGGGCCAGTGAAGCCGATTTTTTTCGCATGATCCACGGCCATGTGAAGGAATGCAGCAAGGTGATCGATCTCGCGCTTCATGTTTGTATTAAGCAAGGTGCTATAGCCTTCACGTCCACCCCAAAAGGTATACCCTAGGCCACCAAGCTGATGTGTGCATTCCAAGGCTTTCTTTACTTGTGCTGCAGCATAACTATAGACTGCTGCATCGGGCGAAGTTGCCGCACCTTGCGCGTAACGAGGATGCCCGAAAAGACAGGCAGTGCCCCATAGTAGTTTCACTCCTGTCTCAGCTTGTTTGTCCTGGAGCTTCGCCACAACTGCATCGAGCGCCTTATTTGACTCCGCGAGATTGTTCAATTCCGGGGCGATGTCACGGTCATGCCAGCAATAGTATTCAATACCGATTTTATCGAGAAACTCGAAAAATACATCCACCCGTTTGGTGGCATTGGCGACTGAGTTTGAGCCATCATCCCACGGCATTAGCGCAGTGCCAGCGCCGAATGGATCTGCCAAGGCATTGCGCATTACGTGCCAGTATGGAGCAGCAAAGCGGAAGTGCTCTTTCATCAGCTTGCCATCGATGAGCTGCTCCGCGTTGTAGTGTTTAAATGCGAGCGGATTCTTTGAGGTAGCGCCCTCAAACTGGATTTTTTCGGTGTCGAAGTATTGCATAATAGGTGGAGTGGATTTGGAGCTGAATGGTCAATTTCCTTGTTCCAGACAACACAACTTAATCCAACAGGACGATGCACAGGAACCGCATATTGCGTCTATATTCTGTTGATTTGCGCACAGGTTCCATCCAAGCATTCAGCCGTGACGAAAAAAGTAGCGATTGTGATGGGCGAGGTTTTCCTCAGACGTCTCACACCGGCGTTGTCTGCTTTTGTCAGGCGGAAGCAGGACTTTCACATCCTCAGCATCCATCGTCCAATCGATGAGCTATGCCACCTGTTAGACGAACTCGAGCCACATGGCTTGATCACCGAGTGGCTGCCTGCTGTGACGGATGCCTTGGTGAAACTCGGCTTGCCCACCGTGATCGCAGATACGGATTTCCGCTATCCCGGCGTAGTAAGTGTGGATGTGGATGACTGGCTCGTGGGTGCGGAGGCAGCACGCTCTCTGCGCCTCGCTGGCTTCAGCAGCTACGCCTGCCTCGGCAATGGCATGCCGTATTCCAGCCAGAGAATCGAGGGCTTCAAACGAGAACTCGGCCCTGCTGTGACCGTGAGCATTCACCAAGATGATTCATTTGAAACGATCCGCTACAGCGAGGATCTTGCCTTCCCCAGCAAGCCACTGCGCGAATGGCTAGACTCCTTGCCGAAACCTGTAGGCATCTTCGCCGTGCATGATCCACTAGGCCGCTTCCTATGCAGAATCTGCCGTGGGATGGGCTTTTTGGTGCCAGATCAAATCGCTATCATCGGCGCAAACAATGATCCACTTGTCTGTGGCCTAAGCTATCCCATGCTCTCAAGTGTTGCCATTCCTTGGGACACCATCGGAGCTGTGGTGGGAGAGTCCATGCACGGCCTTTTGACGGGCGCGAAAGTTCCCGAACATCCCATCCTCGTCCCACCAGGCGCGGTTGTCATGCGGCACTCAGCAAACTTTCTTGCGATCGAAGAACCCAGCTTGCGCCGAGCGATGATCTATCTATCAAAACACTATCAGGAGCCGATCACGATTGAAAAACTCTGCCGCGAGCTGCGTCTCGCCCGGCGGAGTTTAGAACACCAATTTCGGGAAGTATATGATTGCACACCATGGGAAATGCTCTGCCAATTGCGCATCAGCCGCGCCAAGGATCTACTATTAGAAACTCATCATCCCATTTCATTGATTGCTGAGTTAAGTGGTTTCAACGACCCAGAACGCATGGCAGTTGTCTTTAAACGACTCACCGGTGTATCGCCCTCCTCATTTCGCAATCGCAGTAATGGATTTAAAAAACTCTAGCGTCTTTGCCAGACCTTCATCCAGGCTGTGTCGTGGCATCCAGCCACTTGCACGGAGTTTATCAACACTGGCTCTTGAGTGCCTCACATCGCCAGCACGGGCAGGTAAATGAACCACAACAGAGGAGGAGCCAGCAGCCCGAATCAACTCATTGGCCAAATCATTGATAGTTACCTGCTCACCATAGCCCACGTTAAAAACACCCGTCACACCCGAAGTTTTCGCCGCAAAACATAGCGCGCTAGCGATATCTTTCACATAGATAAAATCACGCGTCTGGCTACCATCTCCGTAAATTGTGATGTCTTGGTGGCTCACCGCTTTTTCAATAAAAATGGGAACTGCCGCCGCATAAGCACCTTGAGGATCTTGGCGCGGACCAAACACATTGAAAAACCGCAAAGCCGCAGTCTCAAGCTTCCCCGCACGCTGGAACATATCCAAGTAGTATTCACCATCCAGCTTGGTGATCGCATACGGACTCATCGGCTCGGGGACCATCGATTCAACTTTCGGGACGGTTGGATTATCACCATAAATCGCCGCAGACGATGCAAAAACGAGCTTCCTCACATCCGCGATGGAGGCTTCTTCCAAAACATTGAGCAGCCCATGCACATTGATATCCACGCACTCTCCGGGTTTCCCCATCGACTCTGGGACACTGACCAATGCCGCTAGATGAAATACATAATCGACACCTTCTACAGCTCTTTTCACCAAAGCACGATCCGTAATTGATCCTTCAAAAAACACATACTCAAGCCCCGTAAGGTTTTTCCGATAGCCTGTGCGCAGATTATCTAAAACGCGGATCTCTTCTGCGATGCCTTGGTAATGCTCAACGATATGTGAGCCTATAAAACCACACCCGCCAGTAATCAGTATCTTCATCGGTGAAGTATGTGTTACAAAATAATTCAGGGTAAGTTAAACAATCTTT
This sequence comes from Akkermansiaceae bacterium, assembly GCA_043763755.1. Lineage (GTDB taxonomy): Bacteria > Verrucomicrobiota > Verrucomicrobiia > Verrucomicrobiales > Akkermansiaceae > Luteolibacter. Next base: position 13,870 of record JAYULG010000073.1, read on the forward strand.
CAGAACTTCCGGATCAAGGTATTATGGCACAGCCTATCATCCGCAGATGGATGATCTAAAGTATAGTGCAAGCCACGTGATTCTTTGCGACGCGTCGCGCACTCCACGATGAGCCCTGCCACCGCCACAAGATTGCGAAGCTCTAAGATATCTGGATTCACACGATGCCCCCAGTAGAACTCGCGCACTTCGCGCTTAAGGTTTTTCAAACGCGAACTCGCCCTCCGCAAACGGTTATCTGTCCGCACGATAGACACATAGTCCCACATCAAGCGGCGGATCTCATCCCAATTATGATATATTACCACCAGCTCATCAGGCTCTGCGGTATCACCATATTCCCACTCGGGAATTGCGGGCGCCTCGGTGCCTTCTTTGCCGGGCGGATGCAGCCGGAGAATTTCATCCAGTGCACGCCGCGCCACCACATTTCCTTCTAACAATGAATTTGAGGCGAGACGATTCGCCCCATGCAGCCCAGTGCAGCCCACTTCACCCACCGCATAAAGCCCACGGATGGACGTCTTCCCATTCACATCCGTATGCACTCCGCCGCATTGATAGTGCGCGGCGGGTACTACCGGAATGGGCTGCTTTTCACAATCCAGCCCGAATTTTAACAGCGTCTCATAGATATGGGGAAACCGCTCGCGCATAAAACCCTTCGGCTTATGCGTCACATCTAGATACACACACGCAGCACCTGTGCGCTTAAGCTCTTGGTCTATCGCGCGTGCCACGATATCACGCGGTGCCAGCGAGCCACGAGGATCTATTTTTTTCGTGAAATCCTCACCCTTCGCATTGATCAAAATCCCACCCTCCCCCCTCACTGCTTCACTCACTAAAAACGAGCGCGCCTCAGGACCCGTGGCACCCGGATTATAAAAACAGGTAGGGTGAAATTGTATAAACTCCATGTTCGCGATCGTCGCCCTAGCACGCCATGCCAGAGCCACTCCATCCCCCGTCGCCGAATCTGGATTTGTGGTGTAGAGATATACTTTTCCACAGCCTCCCGCAGCAAGCACGACTCGGTCTGAGCGGAAAACTATCACCTCGTTACTTGCCATATCTAAAACATACGCGCCTAACACCCGATCATCCATCGTCGCTCCCAGCTTGGTAGTAGTGATGAGATCGATCACAAAATGATTTTCTAACATCGTGATGTTTGGCTCCCTGCGCACCGCCTCGATTAGTGCACGAGCTACCTCCGCACCCGTCGTATCCCGAGCATGGAGGATTCTACGTGCAGAGTGGCCACCTTCTTTGCCGAGTTGGAAATGATCTCCCTCACGATCAAAACACACACCATAGCTCACTAAATCTTCAATCGCCGCAGCCCCTTCTCCGATGATTGTGCGCACTGCCGCCTCATCGCACAGTCCCGCCCCAGCATCTAGCGTATCTGCCACATGCAGCTCCACCGAATCCCCCGGACTCCTCAAGGACTCAGGCAACACAGAAGCGATGCCACCTTGTGCCCATGCGGTATTCGATTCCGAGGCCCCACCCTTCGTCAGGATGATCACCGTCCCATGTTTCGCAGCCCGCAACGCAAAAGAAAGCCCGGCAATCCCTGCGCCAATCACCAAAAAATCTGCTGTCATCTGCACGGAGCATGTACCCGCTATCTCTCAGGAAAAGGGGAAAATTGCTCACAGCATTCCTTGACCGCTGCGTTGCTTCAATCCACGGCTTGGCCATGAACTATTTCATCACTGGCACGGATACGGAAGTCGGGAAAACATATGTCACATGCTTGTTACTCGAGGCGATGCGCCAATTGCAGATGGATGCCGCGGGCTACAAGCCCGTCTCTTGTGGCGACCGAGAGGATGCGGCGCTGCTCTCTGCTGCCTCGGGCGGCATTGATCTTGATCTCGTGAATCCACTGCATCTAAAAACTCCGGTCTCACCCTACGTCGCTTGTTTGTTAGAAAATCGCACTCTTAACCCTAGCTTGTTGCTAGCAGGATACCAATCGCTTGCAGCGTCCCACGCCACCGTGCTCGTCGAGGGGGCGGGTGGTTGGGAAGTGCCACTGTGCCCCGGCTACCGTATTTCAGATCTTGCTTTCGATTTAAATCTGCCAGTGATTCTCGTGGCTGCGAATCGTCTAGGTGCCCTCAATCACATCCTGCTCAGCGTGGCAGCCATCCAAGCGAAAGGCCTCATCTGCGTCGGGATTTTCCTCAATCAACTCGGCGATGAAATGGATACCGCGATGATCACCAACAAGAGCGTGATCGAAGACCTCACAGGTGTCCCGTTACTCGATCATCTCATCTACGGCCAAGACTTTATCAATCTCGATGGCCTCCTGAAATCTTGAATCAAAAATGGCGGCTGGCTCCGAGGGGGGAGCACCCGGAGCCCACCAGCCTGATTTTACTGTCAATTGGCGATTTGACGAAATATCGATACCCCGTTCGGCTCTATCGCGGTATTACGTGATCACGGCGAACGCCACATCGTCTCATGCCAGCAAAAAATTTCCACGTCCGCCAAGCTGCGGTATCTGCCCTGCGTGCTTGGGCAAAAGGCCACGATTATGCCGAGACGCTCATCGAGCGCCACGCACAGCGGCGGAAACTTTCTTCCGCAGACAGGGCGCTGCTGCAAGCGATCCTTTTCGGCGTGCTCCGCCACCGGCGCATGCTGGACCATTGGATTGGAAAACTCCGCACGGGTAAGCTGGACGCGGAAACTCGTGACATTTTACGCGTGGGCCTTTGCCAACTGCTTATCCTCGGTCTGCCAGACCACGCCGCCGTGAACGAAACAGTGGAAGCCGGAAAAGCCAGCGTCCGCAGCTTGATCAATGCCGTTTTGCGGCGTGCCACGCTGTCTAAGAAAAGAATGTTAGATGACGTGGATGACCTCGCACCAGCCGTCATCCACTCGCACCCAGATTGGCTTTATAACCGCTGGCGGCAAGCCTTCGGCAGACGCGCTGCGCTGGCTTTGATGGAATGGAATAATCTTCCATCGCAAACATTTTTCCGGGTCAATCCGCTGGCCCCCTCACCGGAATTTCTACCGGGTAATGAGCTTGCCACAGCGCCCGGTTATTATGAACTAGACGGTTCCATTCCCATCGCCTTACTCGCATCTGGCAGCGTTTATATCCAAGATCCTGCCACACGCCACGCGGTGGATTTGCTCGCGCCCAAGCCTGACGAAAAAATTCTTGATGCCTGCGCCGCACCCGGCGGCAAAGCATTTCTCATCGCCGCAGCGCTAGGCTCTGCCAACGGACTTGTCTGCACGGACTCAAATGAAAAGCGCCTACCACGACTACAGGAAAATCTCACCCGTCTCCATGCTGCTGAGGCGGAAATCTCGGTGCATGATTGGACACAGCCGGCACCTGCCAAGTGGCACGGGCACTTCGATGGAATTTTGTTAGATGTCCCCTGCTCGAATACCGGTGTGGTCCGCCGCCGCGTGGATGTGCGGTGGCGCCTACAAGCACCCGACATCGAAAAAATCGCTCTCACCCAGCGCAAGATTCTCGAAAATGCAATCACCTGCCTGAAACCAAATGGCCGCCTTGTGTATTCCACCTGCTCGATTGAAATGGAGGAGAACCGTGGCCAAGTGGATGCCTTCCTCGCGGATCACCCGGAGTTTTCCCTCATTGCCAGCGCCGATGCCCTGCCCTTCCGGGATCACACAGACGGAGCCTACGCCGCACTTCTCCAGCGGCGTAGCTGATAGATGAGCACAGCTCTCACAGGTTGACGGAGGTGCGCGTTAGTAGTTCATTTCTGCAACCTAAATGTCTATCGTCCCTCCAACACCGAAAACTCTTGTAATGACGCCCCATGCGGCGCTCAAACAATATTTCGGCTTCAATGGATTTTTGGAAGGTCAGGAAGAAGTCATCCGCGAAATCACCTCGGGGAAAGATGGCCTCGTCGTCATGCCCACGGGCGGTGGCAAGTCACTGTGCTTCCAGATTCCGGCACTGTGCTTCGGTGGCGTAACGCTGGTGATTTCCCCGCTCATCGCGCTGATGAAGGATCAGGTAGATGCCTTGGTAGCCCGTGGCATCGCAGCCACAGTGATCAATTCCACACTCTCGTGGCCCGAGCAAAAGGAGCGGC
>JAYULG010000074.1:0-17961 GCA_043763755.1 Akkermansiaceae bacterium
GGCCAAACCATCCTTGCTGCCGGTCTGCAAGTTGGATTCGACGGTCATGCCTCTTCCGATCCGAGCCTGCGCGGCCTTGATGTTATTGTCGGAGCCGTCAGCGATCCCACGGCTGGCCTCTACGCAGGAACGGTCACCCAAGACGGCGTGATCGGATCGTTGCGCGGTTCGATCACCATTGCGGGCCGGGCAATTCAACAGAACGGTGTTCTTTTCAGTACGACCTCGGTATCACTCAATGGCCGAATCGATATTCGAGCCGAATACAATGCGCTTGCAAACCGAGCCACGGCAGCATCCAGCGGGGCTTTGTTCCTAATGCGTGAAACAGGAAGCCTCGCACTCGGTGAGAGCAGTCTGATCCGTATTTTGCCGGAATACGGCAGCATAGAAACCACGATCGGCACCGAGCTCGCTTTGCGTTCCAAGATCAATCTTCTCGGCAAGACTATTCTCATGGGCAAAGGCTCAGTGCTCCTCGCCCCGAATGCTGACGTGAATTTGATCGCAGGCAAATGGGTATTTGAAACAACATCTCCGGCCAAGTCCACCTTTGTTCAATCTGGCGGACAGGTCTATCTGGATAAGGATACCCTGATCAATGTGGCGGGCTCGATTGCGGTGCCCGTCTCTGTGACTCAAAACATCATCTCAATCGATCTTCGTTCAGCGGAGCTGGCGAATTCTCCACTACAGCGCTTGGGTGTACTTCGCAATGCTACAGTGGAGGTTGATATCAGAAATACTGGTAACGGCTGGATCGGCACCCCGCTCGCGGATGTTTCTGGATTCGCCAACCTTATTCAGCGCTCGGTCGGCCAGCTCACTGTGAAGGGCGGCTCGGTGACGATCCAATCCGGCGATTCATTTGTGATGCAGGCGGGATCTAACATTCAGGTCTCGGGCGGCTCGACGCTGTTTGAAGGTGGGATGGTTAGGACCACCAAATTGATCAGTGGCTCACGTTTAGTGGACATTGGTAGTGCCTCTCCGAATGTGGTATATGATGGCATTTATGATGGGTCCTTTATCGAAGCAAATAACAAGTTCGGCACCTCCACTTCATATACCGCAGCCCTGATACCCGCTGGCTTCCGCTTTGAAGCCGGCTACACAGAAGGCGCGGCGGGCGGCCAGCTCTCCATCACTTCACCCTCCATGGCTTTAGATGGCTCACTGGTAGGTACGACCGTCACGGGTGAAAAACAACGAGCATCAGCTCCAATTGCAAGTTCTCTAAAACTCTCATTTCAAGCCCAAGACACGACCTACAGGAGTTTTCCCGTATTCTCACCAACTCCTCCCGTGGTGACTTTCACTTCAATTGGAGCTTTGTCTCCGGCGGCACCGTTTGGGACCACCGCAGATGGGGAACCACTGGCCCTCTCCACCGAACGACGCGAGAATGTCTTTCTGTCACCCGCTCTATTGACCACCGCCGGATTCGGAGTGCTATCAGTCGCGAATCACGACGGCTCGATCATCGTGCCCAAGGATGTGAACCTCACCGCGGGCGTCGGTAGCGAAATCACGTTCACGGCGAGCGACATTCGCGTGGATGGAAGCATCACGGTCCCGGGCGGCAAGATCGTATTCAATAGCCCCAACCTAACTTACTCGACGATCAATCGCCTTAATAACACCGCAGGTGGAACTCTCCCTGCGCCGTTGGACAACCGCGGCGTGTTTAGACTTGGCACCTCAGGGGTAGTAAGCACCAGAGGTCTTATGGTGGATGACCGATTGGGCACGGGGATGCCGGGCATCCTGTCGCTATTCTTGCACGGAGGTTCAGTCTCGATCAACGCCTACTCGGCGGAGTTGAGCGAGGGTGGGCTGCTTGATGTGTCGGGCGGCGTGTATGTGGACCCAAGCACAGTTGTGACTTACGGAGATGGAGGATCTATCAGAATTTCCGCGGGTCGGGATCTCGCCCAGACCGCAGTGCTGGGTGGCCATCTGAAACTCGGGGCATCTCTCTTTGGTTTTTCCGGTGTCAAGGCGGGGAGCTTGGCGCTACAAGCGCCAGCATTCCAGATCGGAGGCACAAGTGGCAACGCAGGGGTCAATGTTCTTACTCCTGAATTTTTCAATCAAGGGGGATTCGGGACTTTCTCGATCACAGGCGTGGGTCTCGCAAGCGGAACTCCCGCAGAATTCGTCACCGGTGTGCTTATTGCGCCGCAAGCCATAATCAGACCAGTGGTTACGAGCTGGAACGCGGACACCTCAGGTGGCGGGCTCAGTTTGAGTATAATCACCCGGGAAGAAGGTGTCCGCACACCTGGATCGCTGACGTTTGCCGCTTTTGGGGCTATCGACAATTTCTCTGGCACGATTCTAGGCAGGGGTGATGTTGAACTCGCCAAAGGAGCCACGATTCTAGCGGACGCAAAAGGTGCGATCTCCTTCACTGGTGATACCGTCACTCTGGACGGCAGTGTCACCATTCCCGGTGGAACGATAACAGTCGTCGGTGCGTCACGTTATCTCTCGCTCAATCCCGATGCTCTGCTCCCGACCGTGCTGATCGGAAATGCCGCCCAACTGTCAACCGCTGGCAAGGTTGTTTTATTCGAAAATGCATACAACCGTCGTGAGGGCCAGGTGGTTGCTGGCGGAACCATTTCCATCTCGGGCAATATTGTTGCCGAGCGAGACGCGATGCTCGACGTCTCAGGGACCAGCGGTATTCTCGACCTTCCATCGATTTATCAGTCACTCGACCCGTCGGTCGCGGATTCGTCGATCCGCAGGAATTATGTGCCGGTTGTTTTGGACTCAAACGGCGGACGCATTAGCTTGAGCGGCTCCCGAATGCTCTTTTCCGATGCCACCCTAATTGGCAGAGCAGGCGGATCATCCGCCACCGGCGGCTCGGTTTCCATGTCTTCGGGACGTTTTGTGGCCGTCGGCACCGAGTCTAACACTGCCCAGGCCAATCTGGTGGTGCGGCAGAGCGGGTTCCTAGTGCCGACGGATTTTGTTGCGCAAGGTGTGGGAACCCCCTTGACCGACTCCTCAGGAACACCACTACAAGGCATTGGCAACTTTACCGTTTCAACTTTCTCGCAAGGTGGTTTCGATTCACTGTCGCTCAATGGCAATGTGGCGTTTGATGGCGACGTTTCCATTCAGACTCCCGGGTCACTAAGGATTTCAAGCGGAGGTGTCATTTCAGGCCAAGGAAATGTCAGTCTGCGCTCCAGCTACGTCAATCTCGGGCAGGCTTTCACCTCGCCGAAATTGGCCAGTGAAAACGTGATCCTCTTCACGCAGACGGATGTATCCGGAGTCACCACTCCGTATCTTTTCGCCCCGACTCACGGCGACGGTAAACTGAGCGTCAACGCGGATCTCGTTGATATCGGAAATCTTTCGCTGAACGGATTGGGAACGATAGGAATAGACACCTCAAGTGGCGACATCCGCGGTAACGGCACACTGAGTCTGGCAGGCACGCTGAATCTCAAAGCCGGGCAAATTTATCCAACAACTGCGGGTCGTTTCAACATCTTCGCATACGACTACACCTCAGGCGGCCAACCGATGAAAGGCACGGTTTCGATCTCTGGGGGGGTGACACGCCAGTTGCCGCTCTCGGCAGGAGGAGAGTTTGGTGTCTATGCTTCGCAAATCACGCAAGCAGGAGTTCTTCGCGCACCGGTCGGCAGGATCAACCTCGGCTGGGTCGGCACGGGAGCGGCTCCTTCAAATCCGATTGTTGGTTCGGTTTTGGCAAGCCCCGTCACCGCCACTTTGACTCTAGTGACTGACAGCATCACTTCGGTTTCAACTATCGATCCGATCACGGGAAAAGCCACGATCATCCCCTATGGCATCAGTCAAGATGGCAAATCCTGGATTGACCCGGCTGGCAATGAAATCACTGTGAACGGAGTACCTGGAAAATCCGTGAATCTAGCTGCAGTGGATCTCGTGGCGGAAGAGGGTTCCGTTGTCGATATCAGCGGCGGCGGCGATCTTTACGCCTACCGTTGGGTATCAGGCAATGGCGGGACTGAGGACATTCTTGCATCGTCAAACAGCTTTGCTATCATTCCAGACTACGCTTTCAACTACAGCCCTTACGCGCCTTTCAACATCGATTCTTCCGCCACCAATCTAGACGGTGCGACAGGCTATGTGAATTCCTCTCTCAAAGCAGGTGACCAGATCACACTATCCGCCAGCAAGAATCTTGCGGCTGGAACCTACACGCTGTTACCCGCTCGTTACGCCCTCTTGCCGGGAGCGGTTCTCGTCACTCCAAAATCCACCGTTCCCTCCGGGGTCGTGAATTCGCCAGACGGTGCCACCATCGTTCCCGGCTACCGCTCTAATAACTTGGATCCATCGCGCACCGGTCTCACAGTGATTGGCGGCTTCGAGATTGCCACGGCCACGGTTTTCCGGGCCCGCGCGGAATATCAGGATTTGTTGGCCAATACCGTGCTTAGAAAAGCCGCACTCTCCGGCGAATTCACGGTTCCCCGCTTACCGGTCGATGCCGGATATCTTGCGTTTTCCTCTACCTCAACCATGGCCCTGCGGGGGCGGGTTTCCTCGCTCGTGCCCACATCCGGGCGCGGCAGCTTGATCGACATCAATAGCTCATCGGACATTGTCATTAATCCTACAGGTGCCGTGGTGACAGGCGCAGGTTTGGTCCTCAGCGTAGCGAACCTCAACAGCTTTGGCGCGGAAAGTCTGCTGATCGGTGGCCTCCGCAGCTTCACTCCGGAGGGCGCGTCGGTGCTTGCCAACTCGTCCAATGTCACGCTCGATAACGCTGGCACCGCTCTCACTGGCAAAGACATCATCTTGGTTTCGCGTGAAAAACTCACGTTTGAGGATGATTCGGAAATTCTTACCACGAAGGCGGACATCCCTCTCGATGACCTCACCTTCGGCACGACAGGTATTGCAGGTAGCGGAAATGGTGTTCTAGTCCGTGTCAGTGCCAGTAATTCAGGCCGGGTTTCTCGTACAAGTGTGAACTCCTCCACTTTGCCTCTGCTCACGCTTGGCGCGGGAGTTTCACTCAGCGGCGCCAATATCATCCTTGATTCCACAGCCGGCACCAAGCTTGCCGAATCCGCACTCCTGAATGCGGATGATGTTTCGCTCAGTAGTGGCCAAATCAGCATCGCTCTGAATAACCCGGGCATTCTGAACCCCAGCACCGGGCTTGTCCTTGCGGGAGATACTCTCACCAGTCTCCAGAGTTCCGCCAAGCGCCTCGCTTTAGCAAGTTATTCCACCCTTGATGTCTATGGCACAGGCATCGTTGGCTCTTCGGCGTTCGAGAGCCTCTCCCTCCAAGCTTCAGCCATTCGTGGCTTCAATACTGGCAATGGTTTGGTGACCTTCAGAGCATCCTCCCTTGCACTTGGAAATATCGCCGCGAGCACCCCGCCCGCATTACTTGCCTCACCTCTATCAGGGTCACTCGCCTTCACCGCAGATCGGATCACCCTCGGCGCGAACTCGCTGCGTATCGATGGCTTTGAAGAAACCAAACTCGCCGCCGCTCAAGGCATTCTCACATCTGGTCAGGGCAGTCTCAACGCCACCGGAGACCTCAGCCTCATCGCGCCGATTATCACAGGAGCCAATGCCTCCAAATACCAAATCACATCGGCCAAATCCCTGCAATATTCCAGCCTCGCCGCCAACACCCTGCCGCTCATCATCGGTGGTCTCGGTGCGGACCTCGCACTCCAAGGGGCGAGTGTAAGCGTGAATAGCAATATCACCCTCGCCAGTGGAAAGCTCTTCATTCGCGCCACCGCCGAGGATCTCATCCTCGGCAGCGCCTCCTCTACTCAGATCAATCTCGCAGGCACTTCTGCCACCTTTGTCGATAGCATCCGCTACACTAGTGGCGGCACCGTCAATCTCAGCTCTGATAGCGGCGCAGTGATGGTTGCCTCCAATGCGTCCATCAACGTCTCTGCAAAAACGGGCGGAGGCAACGCCGGAACCATTCAGGTGAAAGCTCCCGTCGGGGTCTTTGGTCTTTCGGGATCCATCATCGGAATAGCGGGTGCAACGGGCGATAAAGGAAAATTCAATCTTGATACCGCGTCTATTTCTAACGGAAGCTTGGCTTCTCTCGATGCGACTCTCAACACAGGCGGATTTACGCAGTCCCGCGATTTCCGTATTCGCAGTGGGAATGTGAATGTTGATGGCCAGGCCATTTCCCGCATCTACCGTGTCTCCGCAGACTCTGGAAACATCACGGTCTCCAACACCATCAACTCATCTGGCACCACCGGTGGCATTATCGATCTGAAAGCCAATGGCAGTCTCGTGTTGACCAGCAACGCGGTATTGGATGCATCTGCTTCCCAGTTCGATTCCGCTGGCAAAGGCGGTGCGATCACCCTCGAAGCTGGCAATCAGCGCAATGGCCTGGTATCTTCTACGGCCCTGCTTGATCTCAAGAACGGCTCCTCCATCAAGCTTGGCGTAGCGGCAGCGGACTCCAACAGCAATCGGCTCGGAAAATTCACAGGCACCCTTCACTTGCGTGCGCCGAGAAGTTCCGACAACAGCGACATGAAGATCGAAGCCATCGGCAGTTCCATCACCGGAGCCTCCAGCGTTCTGTTGGAAGGTGTGAAACTTTATGGCCTCACTGGCAGTGGTGTCATCACCACCGCCATTCAGAACTCGATCAAGAGTGATTCCGAAGCATTCCTTGGCACGGCGGGCACCACCACCGCAGGTTACTCAGCCATGCTGGGTCGCCTCACCTCGCTCCAGCCAACGCTCGACCTGATCCTCGCTCCCGGTGCGGAGATCTATAATCTGAGCGGGAGCCTGACTCTAGGTGCCGACAACTCAACCGCGAATAGCGACTGGAACCTGTCGACTTTCCGTTTTGGACCCAGAAGCGTCGCCGGTGTCCTGACCCTCCGGGCAACGGAAAACCTCACATTCTTCAACGCTCTGAGCGACGGATTCTCCGGTGGCACGAGCTTGTGGCTGGCTCCATTGATGGAGTATAATCCGCTCCTGCCTGCCAATATGCAATCCTGGTCCTTCCGCATGGCGGCAGGGGCTGATCTATCTGCAGCTAATTACCGCGAGATCCGGCCGGCCACTTCACTCGGGGCGTCTTCCGGCCTGCTTCAACTTGGCAAGAATGCCGAGGCGGCCACCATTACGGGTGGTGCCAACGCCCGCACCTCGACGCTCATCACGAATCTCTACCAAGTGATCCGCACGGGTTCCGGCGACATCGACATCAGCACTGGCGGAAGCCTGCAACTGTTGAATCCCTTTGCCTCCATCTACACGGCGGGCACCCGCCTTCTGGATGCCTCCACCGTCAATACCCTGAACGATTTCGTCACCCCAATCATCGACCGCAACGTCCTGCAAGGCGACCTCGGCGTGGCGCAGCAAAACTACCTCGCCCAATACAGTATGGCCGGTGGCAACGTGACTCTCTCCTCCGCCGGAAACATCGAGCGCAAAACTCGTAACGACTCCGAGTTAATCGACGATTCATCCAGACAGCTACCTAACAACTGGCTCTATCGGCGCGGCTATGCGGATGCCAACGGCGAAGCGGGCAAAATCAGGATCGGAGGTACCTTCGGTTTCACCACCGACCCTGCCGCATCCACCACTTGGTGGGTGGACTTCAGCAATTTTTTTCAGGACGTGGGCGCACTCGGCGGCGGCAATGTCAGCCTGACCGCTGGTCATGATATCATGAATGTGGGCGCAGCGATTCCCACCAACGCGCGCACCGCACGTGGAAACACCTCTGCGGCTGCATACGTCGAGCTCGGCGGAGGCGATCTCCGCGTCACTAGCGGCAACGACATCAACGGCGGAGTCTACTATGTCGAGCGCGGCAGCGGCACCCTAAAAGCCGGCGCCTCGATCACCACCAACGGGACACGCTCGCCGTCATTTGGATTGATCAGCAACCTCAACAATCCCACAGCCACCCAGCTTGATCCTCTAAGTTGGCTGCCGACCACCTTGTTCGTGGGCAAGTCCTCGTTCGACCTCACGGCGGCAGGCGATTTGTTGTTGGGTCCCGTGAGCAATCCATTCCTGCTACCCCAGGGCGTTGGTAACAAATTTTGGTACAAGACTTACTTCTCCACGATTTCTCCTGATAGCAAAATCACGGCACTTTCGTTAGGTGGTGATGTGACTAATCGGAATTCGGTCACCCTGCCCAGCCAGACCCAGGCGCAACCGTTGCTACGCACCTGGTATGAGACCCAGTTGCTGCTTACAGGTTCGGCATCCTCCGCAGCATGGTTCCAGCCATGGTTGCGGCTGGCGGAGACCAGCCTCGCACCGTTCTCACCGGTGTGGTCGCTTTCTGCGTCAAACCTCATTCTGACCTCGTTCTCCGGCGACTTGAATCTAATCGGTGATCTTACGACATTTCCCTCGCCGACAGGGCAGATCGAACTGATTGCCGCAAAGTCGATCAACGCGCTTCAGCCATCGGGTCTGTCAAGGCTGTCATCGGGTGCAACGGTCACAAACTGGGGATCCGCGACCGTGAGTCTGTCGGACGCGAATCCCGCATCCGTGCCCCAGTCGCTCAAGCCACTCACTAGCGTCACCCAAACCTCCTCCGGCGCCTTGCTGTCCAGCACTACGGTTCCGAACTTCATGAACGGCCTTGCCGAGCTGTTCACCGAATCCGGGTCGGTCACCGGAATCAATGCCGTCTTGCAAACCCGCCAGGCCCGCCATACCCCGGGCGGTCTGCACTCCGATGACCAGGAACCAGTCCGGATCTATGCTCTCGACGGTAGTCTTTCCGGCCTAACTTTCTTCGCGGGCAAGCAGTCACGCATCAGTGCGGCAGCCGACATCACCGACGTGGCGTTCTACATCCAGAACAACCGCGCGACGGATGTCACCTCGGTCACCGCCGGCCAAGACATCATTGCCTACAATTCAACCAGCTCCCTGCGCGTGGCTTCGCTTGCGGCAGGTAATATTCTCTCATTCGGCCAGTCCGTCCTCGCAGGCGACATACAAATCTCCGGCCCAGGAACCCTTCAGGTCCTGGCAGGAGGCGACCTCAACCTCGGGACCGGACCAAGCAACGCCGACGGCACCGGCACTGGCATTACTTCTATAGGCAACATCCGCAATCCGTATCTCATTCCAGAGGGTGCTGATATTTTCGTGGGTGCAGGAATCGGCCCGAGCAACACTCTCGGTGATAGCGCTCTGGCTTTTGATCAATTCATTTCTGAGTTCGCCACAAGTCTAGGAGGCGACCGCTATCTGGCGGAAGCAAAGGGGATTCTCGGCGTGATGACCGATTATGAAGGCACCAAAACTCTGGATTCAGGTATCAAAATCCTGTCAGTGACTCCAGGCGGGGCGGCTGATGTAGCGGGGCTAAAAGCCGGTGATGTGATTCTCAAAGTGGCAGATAGGGAAATCTCCTCCGGCTACGACGACTCTTATCTGTTAAGTGGAATCCAGATCGGAGCAGTGACCAAGGTTCAAGTTTTGCGTGACGGAGTGACTCTGGAACTTGATATTACCCCAGGTAGCGACTTGCTGAACCTATCGGATTCATCGCTCAATCAGGAACAGCAAAAGCAGTTGGTGATGTCCATCTTCTTCCTCGCATTGCGCGACACTGGGCGGGATTTTAATGATCCCGACAGCCCAAACTACCGGAAATACGATGCTGGCTTTGATGCAATTAAGACTCTTTTCCCCGAATCCACTCCGTGGGAAGGTGAAATCCTCACCCAGAGCCGCGACATCCGAACCCGCAGTGGTGGCGATATCAATATCTTCGCACCCGGCGGAGGTCTGACCATGGCAAACACTACGATTGGCAACCCGCTCACCCCCCCGGGTATCGTCACTGAGTCAGGCGGAAACATCTCAGTTTTCGCAGACCAGAGCCTAGCGATCGGCATCGGCCGAATCTTCACTCTCAGGGGTGGCAATGTGGCCATCTGGTCGTCCGCAGGTGATATTGCCGCCGGATCCTCTTCCCGCACCCTGCAATCCGCCCCCCCTACACGCGTGGTTATTGACCCGCAAAGCGCCTCGGTGGAGACCGACCTTGCGGGACTTGCAACGGGGGGTGGCATCGGCGTTTTGGCCACGGTGGAAGGTGTCGCCCCCGGTAACGTCGATCTTATCGCTCCCACCGGGATCATTGATGCAGGCGACGCCGGGATTCGTGTGACCGGCAACATCAACTTGGCTGCCGTAGCGGTCGTGAATGCGGGCAATATCTCAGCGGGAGGCAGCAGTGCTGGCGCTCCCGTCGCTGCTTCCGCCCCCAGTATCAGCACGGTCACTAGTGCCTCTAACTCGTCAGCCGCCGCAGGCAGCACGGTCGCAAAACCTGGTGAGGAGCAGAAAACCGCCGAAACCCAGGTCTTAAATGACGAAACGCTATCACTCTACACCGTGGAAGTCATCGGGTATGGCGGCGGGGCCTCGGAGGAAGACGAAGATGACAAGGAGCAAGGTGAAGAGTCAGCGACTGACGCGCCAAGTGCTGCCATCCCGTGATTGATTTGAAGCGAATAAATTTTGTAAAACCTGTGAAAAATTGTTCCTACATCACTCTTGCCCTCACTATTTTGTTTCCCGCGACCTTCTCTCATGGGGCGGACGTTTCGGAGCTGGTCATACCCGGCGGGGTTTCAACTGCTCAGGATTCGGATGCTCTCTATCAAGAAGGGTTGCGGTTGCTTGCCGAAAAAGGCGCAACAGCGGATCACATAAAAGCCCGGGCTTCTTTTGAAGCAGCCGCCAACCTGGGTAATCCGAAGGCTAAGGGTGCGCTTGGCTTCATGTTTCTTCAGGGCCTTGGAGGAATCAAGGACGAGGTGGTGGCGCTGCCCCTGATCCGGGAGGGTGCCGAGGCCGGCGTCGCCAGCGCGCAGGTGAACCTTGCCAGCATGCTCGTCAAAGGCCAAGGTGGCGGTAGGGATATTGCGGCCGCCATCTCATGGTATGAAAAAGCCGCCGCGCAGGATTCCCTGGATGCCCACCTGAGGCTGGCGGATTTCCACTATTTCGGCAGTGACGGTGTCGTTAAGGATTATCAGAAAGCGTTGCCCCATGTGAAGGCGGCTGCGACCGCCGGCAGTCCGCTCGCGCAAAACCTTCTGGGAACCATGTTCGAGTTCGGTCACGGGGTGGATGTCAGCCTTTCGGATGCCAAGTATTGGTTCCGCGAGGCCGCCGTGCTGGGCAATGCGAAGGCCCAAAGCAATCTCGGAAGATTGATCCGCGCCGGTGATCCGCATGGTCGGGACATCGTCGCCGTCTATCAATGGCTCAAACTGTCCGCGGACCAAGGCGAGACGACGGCAGCTGTCATGCTCGCGGACATCGAGCCGTCATTGACTGAGGGTCAGAAATCCGAGGCTGTGGAGCGCATTCGGGAGTTCCATAAAATGCGTTCCATAAAGTAGTTTGGATTCATCGTTATCGCCACAAGGTCAATGAGTTGGGATTGTGACGAAAGTGTAACCAAGATACCCTTCGGATAGAGCGCTGCGCCCTATTACCGTCCGCCCGTTCAGAGGTGATAAGCCCTGCTGGACAACCTGCGCGGTAAAAAAACTGCCAGGGTTTCGCATCATTGAATTACACTAACACTATGAAATCCTTATACAAAACAGCGCTCCTTCTCGGGGTCGGAACGGCCCTAGCCGCTTCGTCTGCGATGGCAGCCTTCACATTCACCAATGGAGATCTCATTCTAGGTTTCCAGGCCACAGGTGGCACGGGTTCCACACAGAACGTCTTCTTCAACCTTGGTGCCGGCACGGCTGTCCGTGACAACGCCACGATTGGTCAGCTGGGAAACATCAGCACCACGCTCACAGCCACTTACGGTGCAAACTGGTACACCCGCACGGATCTTTACTTCGGTGTCGTCGGTAACCTTCGTGGCAACGCGAACTCAGGCTTTGGTTCCGCTGGGGCCGTCAACGGAGATCCTTCCCGGACCTTCTATCTCTCCACCCCTACCGTAAACGTGGCCGAAGGGACCTTGTTCGGTGCTAGCACCTTCCCCGGTGCGTCGCTTGGTGCGGGCGCTACAAACCTCTCTGGAATGGAAACGATGATCGTCGGCCTCACCACTCAAGGTGATGGCGCCGCCATCCTTAGTCAGGATACCCAACCGGTCGAGTGGGCCAACGGGTGGACCAGTTGGAACCCAACCCCCGGGGCTGCCTTCAATGTCTTCACCGGCGGCATCCAACAGAGCTTCGGCAAAGGATCCCCATCTACATACGCAGACATTCAGCGTGTACTCTCGACGAACACGGGTTCCATTACTCCCGGCGTGATCGGTGGCGGAACCTATGAAACCACGCTCTCCATTGGAAGCAATGGCGACCTTAGCCTTATTCCAGAGCCATCCTCAGCTCTCCTCGCTGCTGCGGCTGGCATCGCCCTAGTAGTCCGCCGCCGTCGTAACGCATAATCTATTTTTCCTATCTCATTCGCACAACCAATTAGAACTACAACAACAATATGAAATCAAAATACGCACTTCTCTTCAGCGTTCTGGCCATCGCGAGCGCCACCAACGCATCCGCCATCACCCGTGTTTTCAACATCACTGGTGCCACCGCATTCCGTGCGGCTGCTAACTCCACCATCATCACCATGCTTGGTGGCCCAGGCGTTACCACATATGCCTTCACCGGCACTCAGGGCATCGGCGGTACCAATCGTGCCATCTTCCAAGGCACCATGCCGGTCCAGTTCCCAGGTGATACGATCATCGTCCGTGTCAACTGGAGTGGCTCGACCCAAGGTGTTCTTGACCTTGCCGACGGCAACTCGATCCAATTCCTCGCAGATGGCGTTGGTGATGCTGGAAACACCCTGACCACCGCCGGCCAACGCCTTGGTGAAACCGGAGATCCAACTCCGGTCTTCGAAACTGCAGTGGCACGCTGGGCGTTCTCGGACGTTGACAAGCTTCTCTCGACCCGCCCGCAAGCTCCTCTTGCCGGTGGTCCGGTCGGCGTGGTCCCTTTCCAGTTCCTTGCTGGCGAAGGCTCACCTGCGACCATCACCAACATGACTGACGCGGCTCACGAGCTTTTGTGGGCTGCCGGCTTCGGCCCGGCTTCGATCCTCACGGGCAATGCTGCCGATGCTAGCAAGACGGTTATCGCGACTGGCCGTAACAATGGCTCAGGCACTCGCGCTTTGATCCTTGCAGAAACTGGCTATGGTGCCTTCACTCCCGTCGTCCAATACAACTGCACCTTCCAAGGCACACGGACCGATGCGTTTCCAACCGGTAAGCTGAATGCTATTTCGGTCTTCGCCGCAAACAGTGGACACAGCAGCAACTCGGGTGTGCGTGACCTCCTTACCCGCTCAAGTGCTTCGTTCACCCTTGATGGTAGTCCAGTTGACGGCTTCTTTGTCAGCTATCTAACGATCTCTGACGCGACCGCTGCAATCACCGAAGGTGCACGCCCATTGACCTACAATGGGGTCGCCTACTCGGAGAACGCCACCAAGAACGGAAGCTACAGTCTATGGGGCTATCAACAGTTCTACCAAGGTAACAGCCCGACGACTGCGGAGAACACCTTCGATGCAAGACTACGTGCGCTGGTGCCTGTCGATCTGATCGCCAACAATGCTGGTATTCCGATTCCGGACATGGCTGTCACCCGGACTGGTGGCGACGGTGGCCCGATCTTCCCGAACTAAGTTACGGATCGATTGCTGAATTGAATTCATACCAACCAGGTGTCGGTTGCAAAGTCGGCACCTGGTTTTTTTCCCAATGAAAAGCCGTCTATCCATCACATTTGCGCTTCTTGCACTGGCAAGCGCTGGATGGCTGCTTGTCTCCGGTCTGTTTCCCTCTCGTGGCGAGGAAAATTCCGCTCAATTTGCTCCTGTAGCAGATCAACAACAAGCTCCCTTGGTCGCTGCCACCGAGCATGCGATTCAAGCCGACGAGCCATCGTTTCCTTTTACCGATACTCCTCTGAGGACTGGCCCGCGCGGGTTCCATGCTACCGCAAATCAAGAGCGAGAAAAAACAGTTTTAACGGATCGGAACCAGTCTGCCTCTTCGTTCGCTTTCTTAGCAAATAGGCAAAAATTGAGCAGTTCGAAAATCTCGACAGACGAGATTTTTTCAATCGATTCCACCGGATCTTCCAAGCCTCATGAGATTCCGGGTGACGAAGTCATTGCCACATACCACGCACCGCAACCAGCCGTTTGGGTGGACTTGGGAGAGGCTTCATCGCTGACTCGGTCTCAGCAGGATGAAGTTCAAATCATGGCTGAATCGTTAAGCCGAAAAATCACCGACTCCGGTCTTGACCCCGCATCACCAGAATACAAACAGACATGGACCCAATCGGTGGCCGATAGTGACCAACTTTTCCGTCAGCGATACGGCAACCAAGCATGGATGAAGCATCATGTCCAAGCCTATCACTTCGCTGGCTCTTCCTGGGAACAGGGTCCATGACCTTTCGTTCGGTGACAGTTTCGTCACATACCTTCGATTGATGCACACCCTTGAGTTTCAAAACCTTCGTTTTATCTCTACAATCCAAACTCTTCTCGAATCATCATTTCTCAAATCAAACCAACATCCGTAACCTATGAACATCATTACAAAACAGTTCTTCGTGTTGTCCACCGCACTGGTGGGTGGCTTCTCGTTCGCACATGCCGATCCATTTGCATTCGCTGACGGGGACCTGATCCTCGGCGTTCAAGCGACCGGAGGAGTCGGCACCGGCAAAAACGTCTTCTTCAACCTCGGTGCCGGAACCGCTCTGCGCGACAACGCCAATCAGGGCCTGAAGGGTAACATCGGCACCACACTCACGAGTGCGTTCGGGGCAAATTGGTACACCCGCACCGATGTATTCTTCGGCGTTATCGCCAACCTCAGGGGTAACGCCAACACGGGCTTTGGGTCCGCTCCTGCGGTCGACAATGATCCTTCCCGCACCTTTTATCTCTCGACGGCTGCGGACACTCCGGGTCAGGGGACACTTGCTGCCGCAGCAACTTATCCTGGCGCTTCGCTTGGTGCCGGTGCTACCAACCTTTCAGGCATGGAAATCATGCTTGTTGGGGATATAGCGAACGCCGGCCTGACTGCAGAAGCGGATGGCTCCGCAGTGCTTGATCAGACCTTGCAACCGGTGCAATGGGCCAACGGCTGGACCTCTTGGAACCCGGTCCCTGGAGCGGCCTTCAATGTTTTTACCGGCGGCATTCAACAAAGCTTCGGCAAAGAAACTCCATCCACATATGTGGACGTCCAACGCGTGCTCTCGACCAACACCGGAGCCGTCCCGCCCGGAGTTATCGGTGGAGGCACCTATGAGGCCACCATCGCAATTTCCAGCACCGGTGCCATCACGGCCCTCTCCTCCTCGCCTGCATCGCCCTATACCACTTGGATCGGCGGCTTCACCACGATCACCGCACCTGCCGACATGCTGCCGACTGCGGATCCAGACTTTGACGGTTCCTCCAACCTCCGGGAATTCGGCTTTGGTGGCAACCCTGAAAGCGGAGCGGATTCCGGCATTGGACAAGTTCAGACAGTTGACGCAAACGCGGACACTCAGCGAGATATTACGTTGACTTTGGAGGTCCGCAGTGGCGCAACCTTCTCGCCTTCCGGCAATGATCTTGTCTCCGCAACCATCGACGAAGTCGTTTACCGAATCGAAGGAAGCACGGATTTGTTAAACTGGGACAGTGCAGTGAGTGAGGTAACTCCTACCTTGGGAGTCGGCTCTCCCAGCGTCGGCTACACTTTCAAGACCTTCCGCTTAAACGGTGGCAATGGCCTCACAGGAAAGGGTTTCCTTCGTGCCGTCGTGGTAAAGTAATTTCCTGCCGTTGATCCTAAAAATCAGCCTTCCCCTCAAGATGTGGGGAGGGCTTTTTTGTGGCGGAGAGATTAACAAAATAGAGGACGGCACGGTATTACCGGGAATGCAGGATTCCTAGCGGCGGGCAAGCCGGTGGGAAGAGTAAGTTTTTCCGTCGTGAAGTTTGAAGACTGGCCGGGAGGGTTGCAGGAGTGGCACTACTCACTCCGACAGAACGCTTCCGGGGAAGTGAGAAAATTTTGCACAATACTAAGCCCTAGGAGGAACCCTTGATCCAGACCCCGATCTGACAAGACCTTTTTGCGATCCAAGCGATTGGAACCCGGACGCTTCTCATTGGAGGGGAGACCCGCGTGTTTTACCGCGCCGCAGGATGATTGCTTGGCCATTTGGAATAAAGAGACAGGCTGGAAGCCTATCTACCTTTCCACAAATCGCCCCTCGTGGCAGTTGAGAAAAGACTGTCGATTCTCCATCACCCCCGACGGCGCTCTAGCATGACGAGCATCATGAACGAGAGAAAGAGATTCAGCTCCTCCCGCGGGGACATTTCGCCAAGTTTCTCGATCTTAAAGCGGCCCTCCCAGAAAGCGGGTTGCTTGGTGAGGCGCATGGCGGGAGTACTGTTAGAGCGGCTGGCAAGGTAGCTGGGATGGAGGAAATAGCCGCTGAACATGCCGATGATCGGAAGATCTCCGATGATCGAATCGAGGACCTTGGTCCAAGGGTTTTCCTCGCGGATGGCGAAATCTGCTGCGGAGTCACCGGGATTGAAAGTTTCGTAGTGAGCCTTCCAGATCGAGCGCCAGCCCTTGCGGCCTACACTGCCGATTTCCGCGCCCCAGGCATCGGTGGAAGTGTAGCGGGCAGACCAATCGATGACTTTGTTCGCCTTAATTTCGGCAAGGCGGGTTCCTTGGGATTTGTCGGTCCAGATCTCGACGTGCTCGCGGAATTTGAAGAGTTTCTGCTTGGTATAGAGGATCGTCCGTCCGCTGGCATCGGTGACGGTGGCCTGGCTGGAGAGTGCGAGGACCTTGAACGAAAGCGTGAGAGGGTATTGGATTCCTTGGAGTTGGCGGGAAATTTCGTCGCTCGCAGGCGTGCCGGGCATCAAGGGCGGCGTGTAGGGGTTTTCAAAACTCATGAAAAAAACGTGGCTGTGCTCGCCGCTGATTGCAAGTCTGCGCTCGTCACGTGAAAAATGATCAAGTGCAGCATCTGGAAAACACAGTAAGCTCCATGCACCAATGAAAACGCTAAACGCTCTCACATTCGCTCTCGCAATGCAGCTTGTGAATCTCTCGGCTGCTGAGCAGATCGTGACGCTGGGAGATTCCCTCACTTTTGCCTATGAGTCTGAGTTTGGAACGGGCGTGACGATTCCTTTCGTCGGGAGCTATGGCGATGGCTTCGGGTCAGGCGTTAGAAATTGGGCGGAAATTTTAAACAACCCCACCTATCGAAATGCGAAGTTTGATCTCGGGGCACGGCAGTCGTTTTCGGTGAATATACCTTTCGGCGGCAGCTTTAACTTATTTCTGCGGCATCAGTATAACTGGGCAGTGCCTGGGATGAAGATCGACGAGTTATGGAAATTCATGGATCGACAAGTGACACTTTCTGCGTTGCTCGATCCTGAGCTTTCGGCTGTCCTCGCACTATCGGATTTTAACGAGGCTACAGATTTTGCCATCGGCGATCTCGAAGACCAGATCCGCAGTACGGCGGAGCGCCTCACCGTCTTCATCGGCGGTAATGATGTGCGTGCCGTCTATGGTGGAATCTACAATCAAGATGCTCCAGGAACATTTGTCGCGGATTTCGTCAACTACACCACGTTGATTTTAGATCGGGTTCGAACGCTCAAACCAACAATCCAAATCGTATTAGTCAATGTACCGCATGTCGGAATCACCCCGGAAGTGAAAGGATTGTATCCGCCGGATGCCATCAAGACTGAACGAGTGACTCGGGTATTGCGAGATCTCAATACGCAGCTTGCAGCATTGGCAATGTCTCGCAACATCGGCTACGCAGATGTTTTCAATCTCACTCTGCC
>JAYULG010000075.1:0-4668 GCA_043763755.1 Akkermansiaceae bacterium
ACCGAATCGGTTGAATCCACTCCCAATGACAGCCCCCCCAAGGATCGATCAGTGCCCGTCACCCTCTCCTCAAAGACCGCAACAAAAAAGGCAGCGCCGCCCAAGAAGAAGCCTTCCAAAAAGACCGCCAAAAAGGCGGCGACCGCCACACCCTCGCAAACCAACTATCCACGACACAGCATTACGGATGCACTTAGAATCCCTAAAGCTATTCTAGACCAGAACGCAGGGAAAGTTTGTTCGGATGATCAAGCGGCAGGGTTTATAGGATTGAAATCTGCTGCAGGACCAACTGGGGTCGAGATCAGTTCTGGAATCAAGTATGGATTCTTGAAGAGGCCGGGCAGCAAACAGCTGGAAGTGACGGATCTAGGTCGAAAAGTAATCAGACCGACTTCAAGCGATGATGTCTCTAAGGGATATCAACAGGCCGTGCTGAATGCTCCAGTCTTGGCGGATGTCTACAAACATTATAGAGGCGAGAACCTGCCTGACCGCCAATTTTTTGATAACGCGCTAGAAGATACATTTTCTGTCCCCAAAGAAAAACTAAGCGAGTTCAAGGATATTTTCACATCCTCACTTCGAACCGCATCGCTCCTTGAGGAGCATGATGGGCGTGTCCGCGTCCTTGATGCTGCCTCCTCAATGGAATCCGCAGAGGAATCATCGGATTATATAGAAAAGCTTAGCTTCGGAGTATCGATCAAGTCTGGAGATTCATGTTTTGTAATGATGCCGTTCGGCTCTCCAATTGGTGAATACTATTCGTCTATTTATAAGCCCGCCATTGAGAAGGCCAATCTTATGCCAGTTAGGGCCGATAATGAGATTTTCGGTGCTGGCAAGATAATGGATCAAGTATGGTCCGGCATCAACTCGGCCAAAGTTCTTGTCGCCGAACTAACAACGAAGAACCCGAACGTTTTCTATGAGCTTGGAATTGCCCACGCGTTACGAAAGCCCGTCGTCTTGGTATCGTCTAATGAGGATGATGTGCCATTTGATTTGAAACACATCCGGGTCATATATTACGACAAGAATGATCCTTTTTGGGGGCAGAAGCTTCTCAATAAAGTCGCTGAGAACATCATTTCCGCCATCAAGAATCCAGAGGAGGCAGTTTTCAAAATGTCGGAGCTAAGTAGACAATAGCTGACAGAACAAGGCGGTGGAGGCAACTCCGCTGCGCTCCGTGCCTCACCTTAGTCGTTCTCCAAGAAATGAAGACTCAGACCGTCAAGCACACACCAACCACCATACCACAATGAACTATCCCCACACAACACGCAGCGCGCTTCTAGCAACCGCACTGCTGATCACGTCCTTTGGCGCACATGCTCAGGACGAAGCCAAACAAGACGCGAAGACACACAATCTCGTCGTCAAGGACTACCTCGGCAAAGAGCGTATTATTTACGACAGCGACGGCGACGGGTGGGATGATCTCTGGTGCGCCTTGCACCCCGATCTCAAACACCGGAACAAGTCTATTGATACCGATGCTGACAAGCTGACGGACTATGAAGAAATGATCATGTGGCGTGATCCTTTTGTTGAGGGGCCACTACCGCGCGAGTTGACACCCGAAGAAATTGCAGAAGGCGAGCGCGATGCGGCTGACGCCGGGAAGCGCCGCATCGAAGCGATGGAGGTTCGTAAGGAGCAGCTTGCTCCCTACATCATTTCACCATTAGCGAAGAACGACGGGCGGGCGGCTTCCGCCGCCGAGGTAGATGCAGAAAAGCTTCCAAAGCTCGCTGCGCTCGCCCAGAAAAATGCTGCCGATACAGCAGCGGCTGAACGCCGCGCTGCCACTTTCGCGCAGCGCTACGGCATCGCCAAAGATTCGGTCGGGCCAGATGGGCAAGTGCAGTCATTGATTGATGTTGTGGATGGAGTTCCTCAGTTCAACATCACTCACAACGCCGCAGCGGCAGACAGCATTTCCACGGATGAGGTGAGGCCCGGCGGTTCACTAGGCCTGAACCTCACTGGCGGTGGAACGGCTGTAGCCTTCACCGAAGTGGCCAACAATGGCGCAGGTAGGCTACGCTTATCCATGGCTAACAGCTCCAGCTTCACCGTTGGCCAATCGGCAACAATTTCCGGAGCCACTGTTGCTGCTTACAACGGGACATGGCCAGTGGTTGCCATTGCACTTGGCACGATTGACGTCGACCGCGCTTTTACCGCAACGGCTACAGGCAGCGTTTCCGCGCCCGTTACAATGGGGGTTTGGGATGGCGGTGATGTCTTTACCACCCATCAGGAGTTTACCACTGGAGGGCAGCGCGTAACGGATAGGGACGGTGTCAGCCCGTTGGGCATCAGTGGACATGCTACGCATGTTTCAGGCACGATGGCAGGCAGGGGGGCATCGCTTCCAGCGCGAGGAATGGCCTACAATGCTAGCCTTCATGCGTATGATTGGCTGCAAGACCGGGTGGACATGCCGACTGCTGCGGGAATCGATGGCATCCGTATTTCCAATCATAGCTACGGCCCAGCGTCTGGCTGGGGCACAGCCTTTATTAACGGAGCGAATCGCTTGGCTTGGTTTGGTGACACCACCATTAGCACCACAGAGGACTACCGTTACGGATTCTACGACATCATCACGCGCCAGATAGACCAGATTGCCTACGATGCACCAAACTACCTTTCCATCTGGTCCGCTGGCAACGAGCGCGGCTCGACCGGGCCTGCTACGCAGCCCGTCGGTCACTACGCCAACCAAGGAGATGCCCTGTGGGTATGGTTTCCGAGCACCGTCCGTCCTTTGGATGGAGGTGCCACAGGCTTCGACACGATTGCCCGAGAGGGTGTCGCCAAGAATGTTCTTACCGTCGCTGCGGTAGAGGACTTAGTTGGTGGTTGGACTGCGCCTGCTGGAGTTGGCATGTCTGCTTTCAGCAGCTTTGGCAGTTGCGACGATGGCCGCATCAAGCCAGATATTTCCGCGAATGGAGTGCTATTGACCTCCCCGTGGAGCACTGGAACTACGAATTACAATTCGATTTCTGGCACAAGCATGGCTGCTCCCAGCGTTGCTGGTTCGGCGGCTTTGCTCGTCGAGCACTACATGAATCTCTTTGGAGGTAATGCGCAACTTCGCTCCGCGACGCTTAAAGGCTTGCTTATTCATACGGCAGACGAAGCAGGGGCTTTTGTTGGCCCGGACTACCAGTTCGGCTGGGGACTTATGAATACCAGGAGCGCTACCGCGCTCCTAACGGCACAACATGCCAGCGATGCCGCGTTGCGGCACCTCAAACAGATCGTCCTTAATAATGGCGACTTTATCGAGTTCCAAGTCCGCGCCATAGGTGGACAGCCGCTGCGCGTGACGATTGTCTGGACCGATCCCGCTGGGATCGTGCCGCCGAGAGCCGTTGATGTCGATTTGGATGGCACTAGGGCACTCGTCAATGATTTAGATTTGCGGATGTTTGCAGGAGCGACGGAACATTTTCCATGGAGACTTGACCCAGCGAATCAAGCCAATGCCGCTACGCGGACGGGTGACAACACCCGTGATAATGTGGAGCAGGCGTTGATAGACGCTCCTGCCGCCGGACAGATTTTCACTGTCCGTGTAACTCACAAGGGAACTCTGGTGGACGATACAGGGGCGACAGCACCCACAGGGCTTACAATGCATTTGAGCGGCGTTGTCGCTGATCCAGCACCAGATTTTCGTATTCTCGATATTTCGCCCACTGGCATCGACGAACACACACTTACATGGTCGTCTGTGGTCGGGGCCACCTATCGGTTGGAGAGTTCCACCGAACTGACAGCCGGGACATGGACAGAGTTGGCAGGCGACTTCGTAGCCGTCAGGGAATTCACCTCAGCCGAGGTCTTCAACGCAACGGGAGAATTCCGGCGCTTCTGGAGGGTCAAGCGCCTGCCATGAGCCGTGGGCTACGTGATCCCAGACGCAGGGCGGCGGCTATCGCCGCCCTAATGCTCATTAGTGTAGTAATAACAGCACCGCTTCGCGGTGCTGTTATCTTCACTGATATTCCAGATGTGAATCTGATGGCCGGAGGCTTCGGTGGTGAAGTTTTCCACAATGTAGATCTCAACGGTGATGGTTTGTCTGAATTACGAATGCAGGGTTCAGGTGGGGATTTTTCGGCGTTTACTTACACTACAACGAGGGTTGCTGGAATCGCAAACATCCCGCCTGATTCAAGCGGATTTGCACACCCATTTATTCTAGGCTCTATTATTGGAGTTGAAGCACCAGCTTCTAGATCATGGTTTTCAGGCTACGGTAACTTACTTGGATGTCGTGAGATAGGCTGCATCGGATTATGGACCTTGGGAGGAACTAATTATGTTGGGGTCGAGTTTCAGCTAGATACAGGAACTCACTATGGATGGCTTGCCATCGAGATGCAGGCTATCTTTGGTGGTGGCCACTTACTTAACTACGCTTACGAGTCCGAGCCGAATACACCTATTGTTGCTGGTGCTATTCCAGAACCTTCATCGTTGATTTTTGTTGGTGTAGCTACGGCATCCCTTTTGTCACGTCGCCAAAGAAAATGAAGACCGGAGAATCGGGTCCCCGGGAGTAGTTAGCTCCCGGGTCCCACACCACCCTGCGTACGGCTCCGTACAGGGCGGTTCCAATCAGACTCGGGCCTTTGCCCC
>JAYULG010000076.1:0-1342 GCA_043763755.1 Akkermansiaceae bacterium
GCCGAGGGTATTCCCCGAGGGAACATCCGGGGAGGGAGGGACCCGCTTGCGGGAGGCCCCCGGACCGAGATGCAGCATTACACCGCGCACGTCACATGGGCCCGCAGGCTAGCAGCACACGTGACAGCACGCAGCGGGATGTCTGGCGGTGCGGAGCGACGATCTTCCGAGCCGCAGAGTTCAAGCTGGCAAACCGGAAAGGCTCTAACATGTCAATCCGATTACTCTGACCCCATTCCCACGAGGACTGCCCCGAATTGAACCAGCACTATAGCCTCAAACTGTAATTTCTAACCGTGCTCCGAGTTCCGCAATCATTTTAATACTTTCTGACGTGAGCAATAACTCTAGAACACACTCATTTGCCTTATCGCCTTTTGCGACAAAAACATCAAATCTTATTATCTCCACAGCATCCAGGGCTCGACGTTGTGGCGACTTTAGACGGGTCACACTAATTAAATGACGAATGTGATCGTTTATATCATAAGACATGAGACTAGATCGAAGCATCCAAAGTCCAGTCTTAGCGGGTTTCGTGAACCCCGAGGAGATCGGCCGGACATCTCCCGAGCGATGCGACCGGGTAGCAGTTACGCCTAAAATGGAGTTTATTTTCTCAGGATCAAGGTCTTTTCCATAGAGGAAAATCGATACTTCAAATATCTGGAATGCCGGTTCTTCTTCCATAACAATTATTCCTCTAGATTCCCCACATCGTTGCCTTCTGGATCACAAACATCTCCAGTTTCTGGATTCACGCCATATTTGTCTCGAGCTCCTGATTGAGGGTCGTCGCCTTTTATCTCATGGAATCGACGGCGACCTTCATCCTTCCCAACGCCATTTTTGCGTCCCCACTCTTCTGCTCCACGATCTGCAGGCCAATAGCCCCGAGGTAGACTTGAGGATCGATTCATTAGCCAATTGATCGCACCCGCTCCACCCATTACCACTCCGTATCCTACCCATTTTGGCCAAGCCACATCCGTTGGCTCAGGAATAGCTATGTCTGTCGCTATCCAAGCTCCAACAGCGGCCGCACATCCAGATTGGCCAAATGGATCAATATAGTTTACAGGATCACCCCCGACATAGGCATAGAGGTTCATCCCGCCCATTTCCCCGAGCGGATCGGCAGATAGCCATCTGCCTAGTTCGGGGTCGTAGGCGCGGAAGTGAGTCAGCACGATTTCCCCTTGGTCAGTGATGGGGCTTAGTTGGGTGATGTGTCCCGTGAAACCATGGTCGCAGCCGCCGGTGTAGCTGGCGCTTTGATATTGTGTCAGGCGTTTGCCGTAGGGTTCGTAATCGTATCTTGCTGCGAGCGTGCCATCGGCAT
>JAYULG010000077.1:0-1336 GCA_043763755.1 Akkermansiaceae bacterium
CGAGTGACTCGGGTATTGCGAGATCTCAATACGCAGCTTGCAGCATTGGCAATGTCTCGCAACATCGGCTACGCAGATGTTTTCAATCTCACTCTGCCACTACTCAATGATCGTCCACTATGCATTCATGGTATCCCATTTTTAAACACTGGATCGACCACTGGCGATCTCAATTATGTCTGGCTCAACGGACCATTGAGCCGAAATTTCCACCCCAACACGAATGCCCAAGCTATCATCGCGAATCAAATCATCGGTGCATTCAATCGCCGCTATCAGACTGCGATTCCTCAGCTTTCGGCCACTGAAATTCTTGGGGGGCTACATGGAAAAACC
The DNA here is from genome assembly GCA_043763755.1 of Akkermansiaceae bacterium. Classification (GTDB taxonomy): domain Bacteria; phylum Verrucomicrobiota; class Verrucomicrobiia; order Verrucomicrobiales; family Akkermansiaceae; genus Luteolibacter. Next base: position 337 of record JAYULG010000077.1, read on the forward strand.
GCCGCACAAATTGATATGCCTTTTGCCAATTGGATGACGGCATTTAGTAAAACTGGACTGCCTATCAGCGATGACTCTGACGGTGATGGAATCACTGCGGCGATTGAATTCGCGCTAGGTTTGGATCCTTCTATGGGCAACTCGGAAGCTATACGTTTCCAGCGTGTGGCCAATGGCTTCGAGCTTGCATATCCACTCCGCTTACCCAGCTCTGCGCGTTTTTCCCTCCTGCCGACTTTCTCAACAAATCTAATAACTCCCTTTCTTCCAATCCTCTCAGCACCGATCACTGGAGCTGATGGTCTTACCCGGGCCACACTGCCACCTACCACAGAGCGGGGCTTCATGCGGCTACAAGTGACCATCCCTTGAGCAAGCAACTGACATGGCACAGTTCCTCTCAGCGTGAAGCTCGGCTACTATTCGCTTTTTGAAGCACTGGCTTTGGCGCATCCGTGACGCACGCCTCCAGCAAACCTCGATACTTTTCTGAGCCAATTCCATCTAGGATACGCTGGAAAACTTTTCCTAACATCTCCGCTTCGTCCTCACTTAGGTAGGTTGCGAAAGTGTCTTCGATCAGGCCGTGATACACGCTCCATGCGTGATCCAAAGCCTTCCGCCCTGCTTTGCTCAGGCGGACTCGGAACACGCGTCCGTCATGCGCACATTGATCCCTGTGCAGGAGCCCACGCTCCACGAGACGCGCCACTCGTCGGGACATTCCGCTATTGCTCAGAAGCACTGCCTCCGCCAGCTCGCTCATCCGCAGAGTTTCCCCGCTCGCTTCATTCACCGTCAGAAGCACGTCATAATCATCGAAGCAAATGCAGTTTTCAGCGATGAGTCCGGAGTCGATGCGGCGGCTAGCTAGGGCATGCACTGTTAGAAATAGACGCCATGCGACTTGCTGCGAAGTCACACCAGTCTCTGCCACATCGGGAAATTTCATCTCTGCCGAGACTCACCACCCACCATTTAGTTGCAAGCGCAAATAATA
>JAYULG010000078.1:0-4641 GCA_043763755.1 Akkermansiaceae bacterium
CCAACTATGATCATCGCACCAAAAATCCGCGGCTTCATCTGCACCACCGCCCATCCAGAAGGCTGCGCGAAACATGTGGCCGAACAAATCGCCGTGGTCACTGGCCGTGGTTTGATCGAAAACGGACCTAAGAAAGTGCTAGTGATCGGATCCTCCACAGGCTACGGGCTTTCCTCCCGCATCGCGGCTGCCTTCGGTGCGAATGCAGCTACCATGGGTGTGTTTTTCGAGAGGCCAGGCAGTGAGGATCGCACCGCCACCGCAGGCTGGTATAACACAGCCGCCTTTGAAAAAGCAGCAACTGCCGCTGGTCTCTATGCTCGCTCATTCAATGGCGATGCTTTTTCTAACGAAGTAAAAACCCAAGTTATCGCTGCTATAAAAGCGGATCTAGGTAAGGTGGACTGCGTCGTTTACAGCCTCGCCTCACCCCGCCGCAACGATCCACTGACAGGCGAAGTTTATAAATCTGTGCTCAAGCCCATCGGCGAGAGTTATACTAATAAAAACCTCAACACTGGCACCGGCGAAGTGACATCTGTGACAATCGAGCCTGCCGCAGGTGACGACGTGGCGCAGACCATCGCCGTGATGGGCGGGCAGGATTGGCAACTCTGGATCGATGCGTTATTGGAAGCCGATGTGCTCGCAGAAGGCGTGCAAACCTTAGCTTACTCTTACATCGGACCCGAAGTCACATGGCCAATCTATAAAAATGGCACAATTGGCCGGGCGAAAGAAGATCTTGAGAAAGTGCAGCAAGCACTCGATACACAGTTACTTCCCCTGAAAGGTAAAGCGTGGGTTTCAGTCAACAAAGCGCTCGTTACTCAAGCCAGTTCAGCCATCCCCGTAGTGCCACTCTACATCTCACTCCTATACAAAGTGATGAAGGCAGATGGCACTCACGAGGACACCATTGAACAAATGGACAGACTCTTCCGCGAACGGTTATATAATGGTAATCCACAACCAGATTCCGCCGGACGCATCCGCGTGGATGACTGGGAAATGGACGATAAAGTGCAACGTCTCGTCGGCGAACGATGGGACCAAGTGAATACCCAAAATTTTGCAGAGCTCGGAGATTTCTCCGGTTACCAAGCCAGCTTCCTGCGCCTATTTGGCTTCGGCCTTGCAGATGTGGATTACGCTGCTGAGACAGAACCAAACATCGGCATCCCTTCGATTCCAGATTGATAGAAGTTTGAGATTGGACCTCCCTTGTGTGACACATCTTTATCTATTGTCATTAAGCACGTATGAAAGCCTTTAGCATCATCCATTCTTTATTTTTTGTTTGGGCCACTAGCGCCATGGCAGAAGTTATACTCCCATCGGTCCTCTCATCAGGGATGGTGCTCCAGCGTGACCAGGCGATTCCAGTATGGGGGACGGCTGCACCTGGTGAAAAAATCAGTGTTAATTTCGCAGGCCAAACTTTGGAAACAACGGCAGCGGCGGATGGTGCTTGGATGGTAAAACTTACGCCGCTCAGCGCGAACGCCACGGCACAGACTCTCATTGTGCAAGGCTCTAACAAAATCGAACTTCAGGATATACTAATCGGCGAGGTGTGGTTGGGCAGTGGCCAAAGCAACATGGAGTGGCCACTCACCCGCGCAGACAATGGTCCGGCGGAAGTGAATCTTGCTAATTTCCCGATGGTCCGGCTGTTCAATGTCCCTCACATCAGCAAGCCGACTGCGCAGAGCACTTGCGATGCGTCTTGGAAAGTGTGTAGCCCAGAGTCTGTAGCAAATTTTTCCGCAGTGCTCTACTACATGGGCCTTGAGTTACACAAAGAACTCAATGTCCCCATCGGCCTGATCAATAGTTCATGGGGCGGTAGCCGGATCGAACCATGGACACCCGTGGAGGGATTCGCATTGCACGCTAGCCAGCGCGATATTCTTCGTTCGATTCGTGCCACTACGCCAGGGACCGACGAGTATAAAAATAGCACTCTAGCTTGGATCTCAAACGTCGAGCAATGGGCACGTGAGGCGAGAGGTGCCGCAGAGGCAAATGCACCAATCGCGGCAGTGCCAGATGCGCCTGGCCCGGTAGCGCAAGGTTTTCAAGGAATCGTCGGTCTATACAATGCGATGATTCATCCGCTGGTGCCATTCGCGCTGCGAGGTGCGATTTGGTATCAAGGGGAAAGCAATTTGGGCGAAGGAATGGCCTACCTTGATCGCAAGCGGGCGCTGATCGGCGGCTGGCGCAAAGTGTGGAATCAGGGCGATTTTCCATTCTACACCGTGCAGCTTGCGCCGTTCAATTATGGCGATGCAGCACCGGAAATTGCTCGGAAAAACACGGCCCTGCCAGAGATATGGGAAGCTCAAAATGCGACATTAACGGAAATTCCCAACACAGGGATCGTCATCACCAATGACATCGGAGACTTTTCCGACATCCATCCCACCAATAAAAAAGAAGTCGGGCGGCGTCTTTCGCTCATCGCGCTAGCTCGCGAGTATGGCAAAAAGGACGTGGTATTTTCTGGTCCCACGTTTGCAGCAGCCAAGGCCGAGGGAGGAAAAATGCGCGTGAGTTTCACGGCGGTAGGCGGCGGGCTTGTCTCGCGGGATGGTAAGCCTTTGCGGGAATTCCAAGTCGCGGGAGCAGATGGCGTTTTTAACGATGCAGAAGCCGTGATTGATGGCAATGACGTGCTTGTCTCCGCCGCAAGCGTGGTAATGCCGACGGCGGTTCGATTTGCATGGAATCAGATTCCTGAGGCAAATTTGATGAACCGCGATGGCCTGCCAGCCTCAGCATTTAGGACACGTTGAGCTTTGGGTCCTTGTAGGTGGACTGCACATATACTTCACGCAAAAGCTTGTGCTCGATTTGGCAAGGACTTTGCGCCATGAGGTCTGCTCCTTTATTATTTTTCGGAAAGGCGATCACTTCGCGAATGCTGTCTTCGCCCGCCACTAACATAGCAATGCGATCCAGCCCAAGAGCGAGGCCACCGTGCGGCGGTGCGCCGAAGCGGAAGGCATCTAATAAGTGGCCAAATTTCACTTGTTGTTCCTCTGGAGTAACGCCTAGGACACAAAATAATTTCGCCTGAAGATCCTTTTCGTGAATCCGGATGGAGCCGCCACCGAGTTCATAGCCGTTTAGCACTACATCGTAGGCTACTGCCCTCACATTTGCGTAGTCACCAGCATCGAGTTTCTCGATATCTTCAGGGTGAGGACGAGTGAATGGGTGATGCACGGCTGCCCAATGGCCTGTCTCTTCATCGTGCGCTAGCAATGGGAAATCGATCACCCAGAGAAAGTTAAATTTCGTGGGATCATTGTTGAGATCCATCATCACGGCACATTCTGAGCGGACGCGCCCGAGAATGGTGCTCACGCTCTCACGCGTGCCAGCGGCGAAAAAGACGATGTCTCCCTCTGCTAGGTCCAGCTTGGCAACGACGGCTGCTTTCTCCGCATCGGTGAAGATTTTCCAAAGCGGGCTCTTGTATTCTCCATTCTCGAGCTTGATGAATGCGAGATTCTTCACGGGTAGGCCAGCTTGCACAGCGATCTCATTGAGACGATTCATCTGGCCAGTGGTGATGGTGGCAAAGCCCTTGGCATTGATCGCCCTCACGACGCCACCGCCATCAATGATGCTACGGAAAATTTTAAACTCCGTGGCTGCGAAGATGTCACCGAGATCCGTGATCATCATCTCAAAGCGAGTATCAGGTTTATCAGAGCCATAAAGATCCATAGCTTGTTGGTATGTGATTCGCGGAAAAGTGCTTGGGACAGTCACACCCAAGCCAGCTTGAAACATGTTAGCAAGCAGACCTTCTACGAGTTTTATAATATCATCTTGGGTGACGAAGCTGGCTTCTATATCAATTTGCGTAAACTCGGGTTGCCGATCTGCACGTAGATCTTCATCCCGGAAGCAGCGAGCTATTTGATAGTATTTTTCAAGTCCAGCCACCATTAGAAGTTGTTTGTATTGCTGCGGTGCTTGCGGCAATGCGTAAAAACGCCCAGGGTTCAGGCGCGATGGCACAAGGAAATCCCGCGCTCCTTCAGGTGTAGGGTTTGAGAGAATGGGAGTTTCGATCTCAAAAAATTTCGCATCGTCCAGATAACGGCGGGCAGCAGATGTGATCACACTTCGTTGTCGGATGTTTTTGCTCATCCTAGGACGGCGCAGATCAAGGTAGCGGTATTTCATCCGCAGATCTTCGTTTGAAAGTTCCTTATCGAGCTGGAAAGGTAGCACATCTGCCTTGTTTACGATGGTGAGTTGAGTGGCCACAATTTCCACAGTGCCTGTCTCTAACTTATCATTGGTGGCATCCACCTCTGCGGTCTTGAGGCGGGCCTCTACAGTGCCAGTGATCTGCACCACATCTTCGACACGGAGCTTATGCGATAGCTCAGCCGCCGCATCCGACACTTCAGCGCGGAAGACGCATTGGGTCACGCCCTCGCGGTCCCGAAGATCTATGAAGATCACGCCGCCTTGGTCACGAGCGGAGTTTACCCAGCCGATCAGGGTGACAGTTTGGCCAATGTAAGAGTCGCGGAGTTCGTTGCAATGATGAGTGCGCATGAATGAAGATTTCAGATTTTAGATTTCAGATTTTGATTCCTTCTTAAGCCAGCA
>JAYULG010000079.1:0-4637 GCA_043763755.1 Akkermansiaceae bacterium
CGACCCTGCTCACATGGCGTGAGATTAGTGCGGAGAATCGCAAAGGGAACCTTGAAAATTCACGGAAGATTCTAGCGGCGGTAGAGATTGATATCTAACAGACCTGCTATTCATAAACATTTCCTGATGATAGGCTTTGACGAAATAGAGGTAGAATCCTAGAAGAGTGCCTTGCCTCCCTCATGAAATGTCCCCGTTGTGTCCAGCGCATCCATCGAGCGGCCGCCTCGTGCCCGCATTGTGGATTCGCGTTGGCAGATGCAGATGCGCGGTTTGGGGCTGAGGAAGTGCGTATAGGCAGATTGACCGATGGCGCGGGGATTCTGCGGCGGGGTGAACGCGAGCGGGTGGCGGCAGCGCTGGACCGCATAACTCAGCGATTTCCGCAAATATTCGTGGCGATTTATACTGGGGCCTTGGGCGAGGTTTCCAATATCCGGCAGTTTGGGTTTTGGTTACTGAATCGCTCTGCCTTTGAAGATGTGCCAGTAGATCTGCCCAATGAAGCAGGGATTTTGCTAACGATAGATCCAGAATCAAAGGCGGCGGGAATCGTCTTTGGGTATCAGCTCGATCCATTTTTGGAAGAGTCTGATACGTTTGACTGCCTATCGAGAGCGCATCCTTACTGGCTGGAAGGACTGTATGCGGATGGCATCGTACGCCTGCTGCGGCACCTAGAATGGGTATTGATCAAACGCAGCCGCCAAGCGCAGAAAGACCCTGAAACATTTGAGAGAAAAGTGCTGCCGCCGCGGGAATTGGGTGCTCTGGTGCGGCGGATCCGTGAAGGCCACCGCGTAGGGGTAGAAGAAACCACTGCAGAGGTAAGCAAGTGAGGGCTTTTTGTTTACTAATACTAGTTTCTCTCAATGCCGTGGCCTATGAGGAGCCGCTGCTCCCTGCATGGAATCCCAATGAGCGGGAGCAACTCGAGAGCACAGGCTGGGTGGCGGGCGGACTCCTGCTCACTGACGATCCCGTGCCTGCTGAGGAAGAAGCCGCTCAAGATGCGCCACTTGCCGTAGAAGCGCCTCTCGCGGGGGAATTGGCGGGGGCGGACGCTGTTTCACCGGAAATCCCCGAGCAATATCTTCCAGCCTATTTTGCGGAGCGCCCCACGTCCTTTTTAATCGATCCACAAGGCTTACTGAGCGCGGCGGATTATCGGGATCGGCTGAGTTTCATCACCTATCATGCGAGTGATTCTACGATTGATTTATATGTATATATCATTGGTGGGAATCAAGATATACCAGGCCAAGTGCGTGAAGAAGAAATGATCGAGCGTTTTTTCGCAGAAGGTAGGCCAGCAGTAGTTGTATATTATTACCTCGGTATGCCACAGCGCTCCGTGGTATACTTGAGTCCATCTATCACCGATTCTATTTCAGCAGTGGAACAACAGCGGGCGTTGGCAAGCTCGGTAATGCAGGCATTTGAAAAACTCAATCCCTCAGAACAGCTCGAATCGTTCCTCGTTCAAATGTCGATCCGGATTTACTGGATGGAGCGGATGCTGAGTGGGGCTGCGGCACCCACCTCAGATGAGCTGCCCATCGCGGATCGGCGGCTAGCGATGAAGCGCGGGAGCGAGCGCTTGAAGGGGGAAAGCATCGCCGCACTTCAGCTAAGGGCGATGGAATATGCACTGCCGGCAGGCATCGGGCTGGGAGCGCTGAGTATCGGGATGATGGCCAGTTATTGGTTCAGGCGGCGCGCGCGATATCGTTTCCCTGAGTTTGATGTGGAGCCAAGGTTAGGTGCTGCCCATGCAGCAGGGGTGGGCGCGGTGATTTCGTTTGCGAGTGCGACTTTACCGCCAGCTTCACAGCGGGATCAAGTGCCAGATTACCTGCGCAGGGCATAGATGAATTTGTGCGAAATGATCTATGCGCGTGGATGCTTGATTTCCCAAGTCGATCACGCATTCTCGCAAGCATGAACTCCATAGAAATAGGCCGCCGAGGATTTCTGCTAGGCTCAGGCGCATGGCTAGGCGCTAAGGCATTGAGTTACGCGCAAGAGCGTGGACCGAATTTAAAAACGATATCCATTTTCCACACCACTGATCTTCATGGCCATATCGTGCCGACGAAAACATACGGCGGACGAGCCGATGTAGGTGGGTTTGCGCGTTGTGTTTCTTGCATCCGGCAGTGGCGTAAAGAAGCTCCAGACTCACTGCTGGTGGATGTGGGCGATGTCTATCAGGGCACTGCGGAAAGCCTGCTCAACCGTGGCGCGATGATGATCGGCCTCTTCAATCGGCTTGCCTACGATGCGTGGGTATTGGGAAATCACGACTTCGATTGGGGCCCTGAAGCACTCGAACAAAACCTCACTCTTTCGAAATCGCCGATTCTAACGGGCAATCTAAATCGCGGCGGTAAAGTACCCGGCACCTATGATGGCGCGTGGCAAAGCGTGAAGCCATGGGTGATAAAAGAAGTGGGCGGCATCCGTGTGGCGTTGATCGGTCTGGTGACTCCGGGATTACCTTACTGGCTTGCGCCAGAAACTCTGGGTGGCGTCAGTCCCACGGATCCTGTGGCTTCGGTCAAACGCTCCATCGCCGAGGCGAAATCTGAAAAAGCAGAGATCATCGTGCTACTCGGCCACATGGGCTGGCGCAACGAAGATGATTTTGCAAACCCGATCCGTGAGATCCTCGAAGGGAGCGATATAGATGTGTTTTTAGCCGGGCATACACATCAAGATGAAGCTTCTTGGGAAATGGGCGGTGCTCTTTGCTCGCAAGCTAGCTACCACGGCATTCATTGCGGGCGGGTCGATCTCACTTTTGATTTGGAAGCCCGCAAAATCGTCAGTCGCAAGGCGTTTACCTTACTGATGGATGCTCGCGTCGAGCTTGATCCGGTAGTTATGGAAGTGGCTGCGCCAGAGTTGAAAAAAGCGAGTGAACTATTTTCCAAATCGATAGGCACTGTGATATCTATGATTTCTAACAAAGGCAGTGAATCCCGCTTAGTTCAACTATTCTGCGAGTTTTTCATGGAAGCTTTACAGCGGAACCAAACACCCGTGGATGGCATCTTCCACGGCACCTTTGGCACGGGTGATCTTTTACCTGGCCCGCTCAATGTAGCAGATTGCTGGGAAATGATCCCTTACGAAAATCTTCTAACTATTGCAGAAGTAAGTGCAGAAGAACTCATCGAAATCGTCCGTGAAGAGCGCAAGGAGAGAAATTCCGATCGCACACTCTTCCCATTTGATTTGAAACTCGCTGCGGACGGCAAGCCTGAACATTTCTCCTACCAAGGAGCACCCGTGGCAGCGGGCAGGCGGTTCAAAATTGGCTTCAATAGTTACGATGCCCAGTCTGGAGGAAAGCGTCTGATGCGGCTCCGCGAAATTTTAGCAGCCCCTGCGGCCAAGCGCGCGATTACTCCCATCGACACTCGCGGCGCATTGATCGATGGCATCCTCAATCGTAAAGAACTCGCGTGAGACTATGCGATGAGTTGTTCTAGCTCATTTAAATAGCGCCTCGACTCCCATCGCAGATTTCCGTAAAAACTTAGGCATATATTGCTGGCTCCGCGGGTGAAATGCGCGGAACACGAAGCCAAGTAAGCTCAATGTGAAGACCCTATCGATGAGGCGGTAGCCACGCTTGCGGCGCAAGAGCAATCCGGCTGCCCACGCGAAGGTGCGGCGCTTCAGCTTGAATGGCGTGAATGATACTTTCACGCGATATCGCTGGCGGGATCCCTTCGGCCAATTTTGCTTATACCATTTTTTTGCCATGTATATCTCATCGCGCAAGCTTTCATCAAACGGCTGAAAGTAATAACGCCGTGCTAACAAAATGAGATGAAAAAAGTCTCTCATGTGAATGATATCACTCACGGGAAAATCCGCTTTTTCTGCCAGTTCAATCATCCGTGGGAATAACTCAGCCGCTGCCTCTCCGCTTCTCAATGCACGTTCTGGATCAGTGACGAAGTGGTGCAAAATTCGCTTCACCGCATGATTGATAAAAAGTGAGTCCCAATACACATGGAGCAATGGCGGTATCCTCACACGTCTGAAAAACAACTTCTGGCGGGCAAAGTCTTCAATGTAAAATAAATCGTAAATGACGGTATCTGCATGCGCTAATAACTCCAAAACACTAGCTGCATAGTGTGGATCATATAACTCAGTAAGTATAGTTTCTACGGACTTTCCATAGCGGAAGACCCCGATTGCAGCGGCGGTATTTAGGCGAATCCATAAATCACGATTGCCCTCTTCAAGATAGGCGAGGCGGCGGAAGCGATGCCAGCCGCCCGTCTGGCACCAGACGGATATGCCTACTATGTTTTCTGCCTGCACGAGCTCGCGGGCAAATCGCTCACAATCGCGCCCGATGAATGAGGGATATTCACCCGCTCCCTCATACTCGCGGCGCGCTTGAAGCTCGATGATCTTGCGTTGCTTGACCCTGAAAAACGCTCGATTGAGCGGCAAGTAACGGAAGAAATCACTTTCCCCATGTTTCATGGACACGATGAAATTGGGCGAGTCGATATCTTTGAGGGTTTCTGCAAGAGTATCGCGGTGCCAAATGAGATCGCCGATCTGGTGTGCGCCCACCGTCCAAGTGCGCAGGATGAGCTGGCGCCCGC
>JAYULG010000080.1:0-1335 GCA_043763755.1 Akkermansiaceae bacterium
TACATGCTGCACACGCTGGCACACCTTTTGATACAGGAAATCACATTGGAATGCGGCTACCCGGCCAGTTCTCTGAAGGAACGGATTTATTGTGATGCGAATGCCGGGGAGTTCGGGATTCTGATCTACACCGGCAGCTCCGACGCTGAAGGCACGCTCGGCGGCCTTGTAAACGCGGCAAAAAGGATCCGCCCAATTCTCCTCAATACGATACAGAATGCTTCCATCTGCTCTTCCGATCCCGTGTGCTCCCACACCAAGCCGGAAAAGGACAACCCCAGTCACTGGTTGTTGGGAAGTGCCTGCCATTGCTGCACTCATCTGCCGGAAACATCCTGCGAGCAGATGAACCAGTTCCTCGACCGGTCTCTGGTCATTCCAACCCTGGAAGGGCTCGGCTGTGAGTTCTTCAAATTGACTGGCCCATGAACCCTTTTGTTCCTTTGGCCCAAAGCAACTTGGAATCCCTGAGATATGGATTTTCTCACGGCGCTCTGAAATACGAGATGATTCCTGGGGCCCTGCTCAATAGTGGGGCAAACGCGGAAACTGCGGCGGCCATTTGTGAATTCATCCAGGAACGCGGATACTCATCAGCAACTGTCGCCGCCATCATCGAGGCCATTCTCGAAAGCCGCGCCCAAGTTCATAACGTCGCGCTTTTGCAAAGTCTCGTCGTCACCGGTCCGGAGGTTCCGGATCTTACTAATCTCAAGACAGGTTCGAGATTCATTCGGGTAGTCGAGCATGCGAGAAACGAGCTGATGCTCGCAACCTTCGCACTCTATCAGGGGGATCGAATTCTCGAACCGATCCACCAGGCAATGGTCAGAAACCCCGAGCTGAGGGTCACTCTCATCCTTAACGTCCAACGAGGTTACGGCGACACGACCATCAACGAGGACATTCTGGAGAAAAACCGGCTGGAATTCCGGGCAAAAAACTGGCCGTGGGATCTAAAACCGGAGGTTTACTATTACCCGGAATCTCTCCACATGGATGCCAAAAGCCGTGCCTCGATGCACGCCAAGTTCGTCATCGCAGACGAAGAGCGGTGCTTCATCACATCCGCCAATTTCACTGAAGCAGCCCAAAAGAAAAACATCGAAGTCGGAATCGAACTGACAGGCTCACACGAACCGAAGGCTCTCAGCCGCTATTTCAAGGGACTGATTGCAGACTCCAAGCTCGCCATACTAGCCTAGGAAAAGCGAAGCGCCGCTGTGTGGCCAATTTCCCAATTTCTCCTCCATTCTCTTTATGAATTTAAATTTACCCCCGGTAAACCCGAACCATAGGAGGCTCACTACCCCGCGAAGAATCACACAGATCTCA
>JAYULG010000081.1:0-4634 GCA_043763755.1 Akkermansiaceae bacterium
GTGAGGGACATCCCGGCTTGGGCGAGGTGGCCAATCATGACTTCCGAGTCGATAAGGTTCTTAGCGCAACCAAGTGAAATAAGGCCGACAGTGGTGGACATTTTTGAGAAATTTTAAATTTTCGGGACCGCAGGATCAATACTGAGGCGGCAGGATGAGTTCATCGCCGATCTGGGGCTGGACGGGGCCGAAGCCCGGGATGGGATTCGCAATGGCACCGTCTGCGGCGACTTCTGAGATCTTGAGCTTACCGAGGATGCCCGTTTTCCGGCGGATGGCGAGGATGGTGCCGGGCTGGACTTGCTCGGGCATGAGCACATCAAAAGTGACGAAGCCACCGAATTGGGCATCTGCGACGTATTCCCGGACGCGGCCAATGAGGAGGGCCTCGCTGATCATGCGGGCGCGGCGGAGTTCACCATCCGTGGACTCGAGCTTGCGCTGGTCTAGTAGTAGTTCTTCGCTATCGGCGAGCTTGGAATCGCGCTCCGCTTTTTCCGCCTCCATTTTTTCTACAGCAGCTTTGTTTTCCTCCACTTGTGCCTTCATTGCTTCGATGTCTGCCGCTTGACTAGTGGCGGTGGGAAGTGGGCTGGGCGCATTGCGAAGGGCTTGGGTTTGCCGCTCGATCGCGAGCTTATCCTGCTCATAGCGGAGCTCTTTGATTTGTTTTTCAAGACGGGCCATTTCATCCTTCGAGGTATTTGCGACCCCGGATTTCATTCCCTGCCATGAGACGGCGATGGCGCCTAGCAGGAGAGCGACTGTGGCGCCAAGCAGAAGTTTCATCGTGTCCATGGAGCGGACGTTGGATGGCGGCGGTGGATCTGTCAACGCGGGTGAAGCGGTGCGTTTGCTAGTGATTGGAATCTCGCTGCCGGCTTAGGGATTGGACAGGCGCTCGTTGAGTTGCTGCTGCACGGAAGGTGGCAGTGGATTGATTTTTACCCAAGCTTTAGCGGATGGAGCATCTCGGTCCAGCCATGCATCCATCCCACGGCGATACATGCGGTCACGCTGGGCTTCATCGCTGATGCGGGCGACTTGAGACATGGCGGTAGCAGTGTCTTTTTCAAACGAGTGCCAGATGACTTGCTGGACCACACGGTCTGTGACATCGGACGGGTAGCGGTCCATCAATTGCACGGCAGCCGCTGGATTTTCGGTAGCTTTCGCGGTGACGAGGCCGCTGAGGGCATTGCTGCGATCTCTGCCGGAGGCCATGGTTTGAAAGGTCTGAAGGGCGGCTTCTGGATTACTACGAGCGTAGTTTCCGAAAACATTGTCCACACGGCGGTAGGCTTGCTCCCCGGGATTCGACGCGAGCCATGCGATGGTGCCAGTGGGATCGCGCTCGGCGAGTGGCTCGGCAGCGCGCTCAATGGCACCGCTTTTGAGCGCATCATCCGTAAGGCTGGCAATCCATGCATACGCGGCATCGTTGCCCTTGCGAAGAAGGTGGGGTAAAAAGGCTTCGAGTCCTTTTGCACGCTCCTCACTGCGCGGCATGGAGGTGAGCAAGGCGGTGGCGCGGGCAGGATCTGTCTCGGCAATGCCGCGAATCACCCCGGCGAGGTAAGGGTTCGCACCTTGGCCAGTGAAGTTCGCATTGGCCCAGCGGATGGCGGCCTCAGGGTCTGCACTAGCCCATGTGCTGAGGATGGTGTTCGTGGCAGAGTCGCCCCGCGTATTTGCCTTGGTGTAGGCGAGCGCAGTGAGTGGGTCTGCGGCTGCCCATGCGGTGAGGAGGAGTGCATATTCTCCCATGCGCTCTTCAGTCAGACCAAGGCTGCGGAAATGGGCAATCGCAGCCTCGAAGTCTGCCGGCGCAAGTTGATCGATGAAAGCAAGCAACGCGCGATTCCGGTCCAGCGCATTTTCCCCACGGATGATGGAATCCAGACGAGCGAGACGTTCTGCGGGCGAGAGTGAGGCGGCACTCGGAGCACGGCGCTTGCGTGAATCGTTCGTGTTGGCATCGGTGCTGGCAGTGCGGGGCGCGCGCGTCTCAGTGGGCCCTTCCTGCACGCCCGTGGCAACGGTTGGTGGGCTGGAGGAAATTCTTCCGATAAAAAATGCAGCAGCTCCGATGATGGCGAGGATGCTGAGCAGGCTGAGAGTATTGAGTTTCATAGTAAGCGACTACGCAATGTGCCAGCGATCTCCCGATCCGCAATTGTCGAAATATTTTCAACGCTCATCCAGCAAATGCGTGGGCGCGGACACCTTTCGCACCATGGCCGCGGATGACAAATAGGCGCCCGGCGTTTTCCTCTACGATGGACTTGTGGATGCCCGTGGTGACGTAGAGATCCTCAAGATCCGGCCCGCCAAATGCGCAGGCAGTGGTTTCCAAACACGGCAGCTCAATGCGCCGGAGTTCCGCGCCGCTGGTAGGATCAAAGCAAGCCACGCAGCCGCCGTGGCAGAACGCGATCCATAGATTGCCCTCCGCATCAATAGTCATTCCGTCTGGCGAAAAATCTAGGTGAGCCGTAGAAATCACACTGCGTAAATTCCGCAAATGACCGTCTTTTTCATAATCGAACGCCAGCACCTCCTTACGTGGCGTATCAATATAAAAAACGGTTTTGCCATCGGCAGACCACGCGATGCCGTTTGAATTGGTGACCGGGGAAAAGGCTTCGTGGAGCGTGAGATCTGGATCAAGGCGGTAGAGTTTCGCGCTGCCAATCTTTTTCACCAAACTGATGGTGCCTGCAAAAAATCTGCCATCAGGCGAGCATTTCCCGTCGTTGAAGCGATTATCTGGAAGAGCTTGTTCAGGATCGGCGAGATGGGTAAGCGCACCAGTGGCCTCATCTAAAAAATACATTCCATGATCTCCGGCGATTACTAATCCACCGCTCTCGCGTGGCACGACTGTTCCTACGCGTTGGCCGATATCCCATGAGCGCTCGCTATCCGCATCTGGCTCAAAGCGATGCACGCGCTGGCCCTCAATATCCACATAATAGAGCGCATTTTGCCACCACACTGGGCCTTCGCCCCATTGACATTTGGTATTTCCGACCGTGCTGATGGTAACCATCCGCAGACCTTATGCGCCACGGAATGGGTTGACAAGACTGACAAAATCTCGCTGGTCTTCACGGTGCTTGCCATTGATCGCCAACGCAAAATTTTAGAACTGCTCCACCACGGTGGCTCGCTCCGGACCACTGATACTGCGGCGGAGCTCAACGTGACCGATGAGACGATTCGCAAAGATTTCGAAATCCTCGAGAAACGCGGCGAGCTGATCCGCACCCACGGCGGGGTGAGCAGGCCGCTGCGGATCATGGAGGACCAGCCATTTTTGCAACGCCAAGCTCTGCGCCGGGATGAAAAACGCGCCATCGCCCGAGTCGCCGCCAGCCGCATTCAAGCAAATGAAACTCTATTTCTCGATGCGAGCTCTACTGCACTCACGCTCACAGAATTTTTGCCAGACTTGCCACTGACCATTCTCACCAACGCACTCAATGTCTTCATCGCTCTTTCGGATCGGCCAAATTTAGATTTGATCTGTACAGGCGGGTTGTATGATCCAAAGTCCCGTTCATTCATCGGCCTCACGGCGGAAAGATCGCTCCAACGCTACAACATCCACCGCATGTTTTTTTCAGGAAACGGGTTCCAGCTAGAGCGCGGCATCAGTGAGAGCAATACCCGGCAGGCTGCTTTCAAGGAGCGTGTCATCGCCTATGCAGAGGACGTCGTTTTACTGGCAGACCATAGCAAGCTGGGTGAAAAAGCGGCCTTCTTTTTCGCAGAAACTTCGGAGATTAGCTGCCTGATTACAGACCGCAGCGCTGACATTGAGTTCACGGAAAAACTCCAAGCGCGTGGCATAGAGGTCTTGCGAGGGGCGTAATTTAAAGGCTATGGCGCTGCGATAGGTGCTTCGATGCTTTTGAAGAGGCGGAAGAGATCGCTGTTTGAGGTGAAGATATTTGTTCGCCTTTATTTGTTGTTGAGTGTGGTGCCAGCTATACAACGTAATTTTTCATCCAGATATCCTGAAACCAATTGATGCCACACGCAGCCTTGGCCTTCGGGTTTATGAACATGAAAATGTGCCCACTTCAGTTTAGATACTTTATCTTTCTTCGAGCGGGCATCTGTCCGGCATTGTGCAACGTGGCATCACCCGTGTCAGAGCATATTCAAATTTGAGCCTTGCAAACCTTCGATGTGCTCGATAGCCAAGAGCATTCACGAAAGTGGATGGGGAATTAGAAATCTCTTCAACTAGCGGTCGGCATCGACCGCAACGATGCCGCCAATCCGACCCAAAGGCCGGGGAGGCGGTGGCAATGTCCAAGCCAATCCTCCGGGGTTGGCTAAAGGCCACTGCGGTCGTCTAGTTGCGATTTTCTAACTCCCCGTCCACCAGAAGGAAAAAATACAGCTCTTCCATGAAAACAGTTTCCCTAACTATTCTTGCGCTTCACTGCTGCCTGCCTTCACTATCTGCAGACGCAGTTCAGGAGCTTTTTTCTCCCACTCCAGCCCACATCATAGGCGATATCTCAGACGGCACGCCGCCTCCTCCCCAGCCTCAGAAGCCGCCTTTCATCGTGCCTGCCGGAGACATTCTCGAATCGGAAACCCACTACCAAGGCGGGCGC
>JAYULG010000082.1:0-17824 GCA_043763755.1 Akkermansiaceae bacterium
CCGCCGCGTGCCCAGATGGCCCTCGGCTTAATCTAAACCGAACACAACCTACTGCTCCGCCATGGCCGCGAAGATCTACACCACCAAGGATGCCTCGATTGCTCCACTGAAGAAGAAAACCCTCGCCGTGATTGGCTTTGGCTCACAAGGCCATGCCCACGCGCTCAATCTGAAGGATAGTGGCCTCAAAGTCATCGTCGGGCTGTATCCGAAATCGAAGTCTCGCGAGGTGGCCAAGAAACTCGGTTTTGAGGTGATGGACACTGCGGAGGCTGTGAAAGCTGCGGACGTGATTTTTGTCGCCACGCCAGACACCGTCATTCCTTCGGTTTACAACAAGGACATCGCCCCTCACCTCACCAAGGGCAAAACTTTGCTCTTCTCGCACGGCTTTGCAGTGCATTTCAAGACCATCACACCACCTACGGATGTGGACGTGATTCTCGTTGCCCCAAAAGGCCCGGGCCACACGGTGCGCTCGCAATTCGTGGCGGGCAAAGGCGTGCCCGGTCTGATCGCTGTGCACCAAGACATATCCGGCAAAGCGAAACAAACCGCTCTTGCGTGGGCCGGCGGTGTCGGCTGTGCGCGTGCCGGTGTGTTTGAAACCAATTTCCGGGAAGAAACCGTCACCGATCTATTTGGCGAACAAGTCGTCCTCTGCGGCGGTGCGACTGCCTTGGTCAAAGCCGGCTTTGAAGTGCTGGTAGAAGCTGGTTTCCAGCCAGAAATGGCCTACTTCGAGTGTCTGCACGAACTCAAACTCATCGTCGATCTCATGAACGAGCAGGGCATCGCTGGCATGCGTTTCTCGATCTCCGAGACAGCCGAGTATGGCGATGTGACGGTGGGCCCGAAGATCATTGATGCTTCAGTGAAAAAGCGCATGGTCGCTCAGCTCAAGGTCATCGAAAGCGGGAAATTCGCCAAGGAGTGGACCGCCGAATACGCTGCTGGCAACAAGAACTTCAACGCCATCCGCAAGGCGGAGGCGCAACATCCGATCGAAAAAGTCGGCGAGAAGCTGCGTTCCACCATGAGCTGGATCAAGCAATCCAAAATCAAGAAAGGCGCTAGCCAAGCGAGCTTCACTTCTTCATCGAAGTAAGAAGCTAAATTATTCCACAAAAAAGCCCGGCTATCCGAGAAGGAAGCCGGGCTTTTTTATGGATCTCAAATTAAGTCGGCTGCTGGCCGCGGGCCATTACCACCTTGCCGGTGCGCACGGTTTCAATGATCTCAAACTGGGAGAACATCGTGATGGCAGCATCGATTTTCGAGGAGTTTCCCGAAACGAGGGCGATCATTGAGGTAGGCGTCAAATCCACGGTTTTTCCGCCGAAGTGCTCGATGATTTGGAGCGCTTGTGTGCGCTGCTCATCGCAAGCGAGGAACTTTACCATGATAAGTTCCTTCACCACTGCATCCTCGCTATCATGCTCGGAGCAGTGAATCACATCGATGAGCTTGTTCACCTGCATGATGATTTGCTCAAGGCCCTTGGGGTCGCCAGAAACACCGATGGTCATGCGCGAGAAATTCGTATTGCGGCCCTCGGAGACGACGAGCGAATCGATATTGAATGCGCGGCGCGAAAACACTTGGCAGATCCGCATCAGCACGCCGGGTTCATTGCTCACCAGCACGGACAAGGTGTGACTTGGGCCATGGGACTTGGTAGGTGGTGGAACGGGCGTATCTGTAGTGACAATAGAAGGCATAAAATAAAGTTATAGATTTGTGATATAAATTGCGGACATACATTCCATCACGTGGAACCCACAGGCTTAGCCATTTTCGTCTTGGGTGCCTCTGTAATCATATCTTCCAGCGCAGCTCCAGCGGGAATCATTGGGAAAACATTTTCAGTCTTGATGCACTCGGCATGGATGAGGATAGGACCATCATTATAGGCGAGGGCTTTCTCTAATTGCTTAGTGACATCGGCAGGGCGCTTGATGTGCACCGAGGGAATTCCATAAGCGGCTGCGAGTTTGCAGAAATCAGGGTTACCAATGAGATCCACACCGGATGTACGGTCTTCATAGAATAGTTCCTGCCACTGGCGAACCATGCCGAGGTAATGATTGTTTAGCACCACGATCTTGATCGGGAGCTTATGGATTTGAGCTGTAGCCAGCTCAAATAGAGTCATTTGGAAACCACCATCACCTGAGATGGAGATCACCGTTTTATCTGGGCATGCGAACTGTGCGCCAATGGCAGCAGGGAATCCAAAGCCCATGGTGCCTGCTCCACCGGAGGATAGCCAATGGAACGATTCGTGATTCTTATAGAATTGTGCGGCCCACATTTGATGCTGGCCCACATCGGTGGACACGATCGCTTTGCCTTCAGTAAGTTCATATAACTCATCGATGACTTGTTGCATCCGTAGCCCACCTTGTTTTTTATAACTCAGCGGAAACTTCTTTTTATAGCCATCTAGCTTGGTAAGCCAATCAGCAGTCCCAAGTGGGCCGATCTTTTCATTGATTTCCGCAAGGGCCGCCTTGGCATCACCGACGATCATCACATCAGGGACGATCATTTTTCCGGTCTCTGCCGGATCGATATCGATGTGGATAATTTTCGCGTCTTTGCAAAACTTCGAAGGTTGGCCGATGATCCGATCATCGAAGCGGGAGCCGACGTTGATGAGTAAATCACACTCGACCATCGCCTTATTCGCATAGGCAGTGCCGTGCATGCCCAGCATGCCGAGCGAGAGCGGGTGGGTTTCTGGAAACACGCCCTTGCCCAGAAGGGTGGAAGTCACCGGCGCACCGAGAGTCTCGGCCAGATACATTAGCTCCTTGTCTGCACGAGCGATCATGCAGCCTTGGCCAGCAAGGATAACGGGGCGCTTTGATTTAGAAATCAACTCAGCGGCTTTTCTCACACCATCGGTATCAATTTTTAAAGCCGAGGTAGGATCATAGCCGGGGAGGTTAAACGGAGGATTCATTTCCCCTGTGAATGGGCCTTGGGAGATGTCTTTGGGCACATCGATCAAGACAGGACCGGGGCGGCCAGTTGTCGCGATGTGGTAGGCCTCGCGGGCGATGCGAGGGAGGGCATTGGTCTCTTTCACCAAGTAGTTATGCTTCACCACCGGGATGGTAATTCCGAAAATATCGGCCTCTTGGAAGGCATCCTTACCGAGCATCCATGTGACGGTCTGGCCGGTGATCACGATCATCGGCACCGAATCCATCATCGCGGTCATCAGCCCAGTGACAGTATTTCCAGCGCCAGGGCCGGAGGTGACGAGCACAGCGGCAGGCCGGCCAGTGGCACGGGCATATCCATCGGCCATGTGGACGCCACCTTGTTCATGGCGCACGAGAATAAACTTCATCTTGGTTTTCACTGTCTCGAGCGCATCGAAAATCGGAATCGCAGCACCGCCGGAATAGCCGAAAATATACTCGATGCCGAGTTCATCGAGAGTTTTGATGAGCGCTTGCGCGCCGTCCATGGTTTCTTTACTCATAAAAATTGGGGTTGAGGCCGCAAGTTAGCTAATTCAGCAGGATGAGCAATTCGAAAATGCAGAAATTTTTGCAAAATGTGACAATTCTTCCAAGCCCACGGCCGCAAGATTAGCAATTTAGCTGCAAACATGGCAGATTGGTTTCATTCGTTGCCTCCAAGGTGTTTCAGCGCTTCGCGGATGGCAGGCATCACAAGGGGAAGACATTCTCCGATAGCCTTTGGATTTCCTGGAAGATTGACGATCAGCGTCCTGCCCCGCGTGCCAGCCGTGGAGCGCGAAAGAATGGCCGTGGGAACAGCGGCAAAACTCTGCATGCGCATCACCTCACCGAAGCCCGGCAGCTCTCTATCAAGCATGCGTTTCGTCGCCTCTGGCGTCACATCACGTGGCGAGGGGCCAGTCCCACCAGTGGTGAGAATGAGGTCGCAGTGGTCTTGATCGCAAAGCTTACGCAAGAGCGCTTCGATATCCGCACGCTCATCGGGCAGAATGATACGCAGCCACTCGATCTCCCCGGTGGGCCAGTCTTCGGAAAAAACGCGCTCGATCTCCGGGCCGCTTAAATCTTGATAGACTCCCGCGCTCGCACGATCGCTCAAGGTCAATCTTGCCACCTTCATTGTTTGATTTTTTCGACCACGCGGATCTGGCCGATGGTCATGGTTTTATCAACTGCCTTGCACATGTCATAGATGGTCAATGCAGTGATAGAAACAGCGGTGAGAGCTTCCATTTCCACCCCGGTTTTGGCGGTGGTGATGGCTGTGGCGGTAATGGAAATGCCGTTTGCCGCAACTTCAAATTCGATATGCACCTGCTCCAACGGTAAACCATGGCACAGCGGGATGAGCCGATCCGTCATCTTCGCCGCCTGAATCCCCGCTATCCGCGCCACGGTGAGCACATCGCCCTTTGGCAATGCACGGTCTTTCAGCGCTTGCACGGTGGTGGGCAGACACTCAATGAAGCCTGCTGCAGTGGCGCGGCGATGCTGGATGGGCTTCGCGCTCACATCTACCATGCGGGCGCTACCTTGGGCATCGAGGTGTGAAAAATCCGGGGTGGTCATGAGGTCAGAGCGGATGAAGGAGGAAGGCTTGAATAAATCCAGCAGAGGGTGAGCTGGCATTCACGCGGGCGAGCGCATTCGTCCCAGCGAGCGAAAATGTGTCGCCAGATGTTGACCAGCGTTTGGGGGCGATGACGAGATTTCCTTCCCTGATAGAGACATGCGCTGGCCAAAATGTCTCGCGGGGATCCGCTTGCACGGGTGCTCCGCCAGTGATTTCTAAGTTGAGGAAATCCCATGCTTCAGGTCGCCCGCAGAGCCGCTCTAGGGCGAGGTGGATGGCGACGTGAAAACATACAAAATGTGAGACGGGATTGCCCGGAATCACGAACGCGATTTTCTCCCCGCGGGTGGCGAAGGTGAGTGGCTTCCCGGGGCGGAGATTCACTCGGGAAAAGTGGATTTCGAAACCCAGCCTCGTGAGTGTCTCAGCGCCGAAGTCATAATCACCCACGCTGGCACCGCCAGAAATGAGCAATACATCCCATGTGCCCTCTGCGAGTGAGGCCAGCGCCTCAGGATCATCAGCTACGCGAGAGGAATGAAGATCATGGAGGCCCATTTCGCTCAATAGCGCGGCGAGTAAGCTGGAGTTTGTATCACGGATTTGTCCCGGCCCGGGCAAGGACGAGGGAGCGACTAACTCGTCCCCAGTGGCGAGGTGGCGGATGCGTGGAAATCGCACAATCTTTGGGCAGATAGCTCCTACTTGCGCAAGCATGGCGATTTCCGCAGGACCTAGGCGTGCGCCATCAGGCAATAAAATTTGGCCAGGCTGTGCTTCAGAGCCTTTTTCACGGATGAATCGATTTTCCGAAAACTGGGTAACTAAAATTTCATCCCCATCTCGGATTACATCTTCCTGCATGATTACCCGCCCGCCTCCTGCTGGAATCAAAGCACCGGTGAAAATGCGCATGGCCTCGTGTGATCCCAGCTCTTGAGATACCACTGCACCCGCTGCCACTTCTCCAACGACGGTAAATGTACCTGCCATCTCATCGCCGCCGATTGCGTATCCATCCATGGTCGAGCGGTCGCCCGATGGATAGAATCCGTCTGATAAAATCGCTTCGCTGAGAATGCCACCACACGATTCTGATAGGGCAGTTGCCACGCTTGGCAATGCGCCGGTGTGAGAACGGATCAATGACCTAGCGTCTTCGAGGGAAATCATCACGGGAAAGAGCTAAGCCTGCGAGCACATGGCTGGCAACTCCAAGGAGAGACTTGAGGCGGAATGCCCAATGCCGTCAGTTTAAGAATTTTTAACCGCAGATGATCTCAGATAGACGCAGATGAAGACTAAATAATCGCTTTCTTATCTGCGTTCATCCCTCTTATCTGTGGTTAAATTTCTTGTTTTGACGAGTAGAACAGCGGCTCTACCAACGGGGGGCTGAATTTAAGAGGCCCGCATTTTCGAATACGCGCGGAGGTAGCCTACGCATTGCGCGACTTCTGTAACGTTGGTTTTCCAGTTGTGCTCGTATTCGATGGTGACGTTCCCCGCGAAGCCGTGTTTGCGGACTTCATCGAGGATGGCGACGTTGTCGATTACACCTGTACCGAATGGGCGATCATGTGACCACTCGGTGATGGAGGCGCGGTCTTTCATGTGGAACGAGCGCACGCGGGGCGCGATTTTTTTGATCACTTCTAGGGGATCCAGCCCGCTGCTGGCCCAGTGGCCGATGTCTGCGCAGTAGCCGAGATTTTCGTGGCGACCATCAAGCGCTTTCCAAATCGTTTGCGGATCCCAGAGCGCGGTAGGCTTTGGATGATTGTGGAAGCAAACTTTGATATTGTATTCCTTGGCGAGTTTTTCGAGAAGATCGATGGCTCCGAGGGACTCGGTAGTGACGCCATAGAGACTGAGCTTCTTGGCCATTTCGAAAATCTTGCGCGCTTTTGCCTCGTCATTTGGGATGTCCACCACGCCGAAGTTCACAGCGACGAGATTGTTTTTCTTGAGGTGGTCGAGCAGGGCTTGGACTTTATCATCGGCGAGATCTTCGCTGAAAGTGAGGTCACCGTGATCTCCACCAAGTTTCTGGCCTTTGAAAACCTCAACTCCGCTCATCCCGGCAGCAGCCGCCATTTCGATGGCCTCAAAAAGCGAGAACTCTTTGAAGGACCAGCACTGAATGGCGATTGCGAAGCCAGCTTCGGTAAGGGCTGGTGATGCCAGCGGTGCGCCATTTGAGCGCAGTGCAAGTAAGACCGAAGCAGCAGGAATCATCGTGAAAAGGGAGCGGCGTTTCATAAGTTTTGTTATTGGGTAGCGCACGTGATGCTGAGGGCGTTCCGGCGCAAATCAATGAGATTATTCACAGGAAATCCCAGCGAGCCATAGCGCCGCGAGAATTTTAAAATCAATCAGTAAGCCCTCCGCCTCACGCGCGGCCAGCCAGCCACGAAGCTCTGGCAATGGCACATGGTGCACGGTGATATCCTCGTTACCGATGCCACCGCCGGCATGCTCGCGGGTGAGATCTTGCGCGTGGAAAATGTGGACCATTTCCGAACTCATACCAGCCGATGTGGGTGAAGCGATGAGCGGCGTGATACTCCCAGCACGGTAGCCAGTTTCTTCCATCAGTTCTCTCGCTGCCGTTTCCGCCAAGGTCTCACCGAGAAACTCTGGTTCATCGCCGACGATACCGGCTGGCAGCTCAATGACTCCGCACTGCATGGGAATGCGGAATTGTTCGACGAGGATGATCTCACTTGCCGGGGAAATGGCGAGGATGCCGACGCAAATTTCAGACTGTGGGCGGCGGACGAAGTCCCAACGACCGAGCCGGTAAAGCCCGAGCCACGGAGTTTCAAAAAGTGTTTCTGGAAGCGACATGGGAGCAAATTTTACAGGTAAAAAACAATAGCGCAGGTGGCATAAAGCGGTTATCTCCACCGGGCCAATGTCCCGCTACGATTTCCAATTTCCCGTCACCTTCAAGCACCGTATTGTTTTTACGAAAGATGCCTTCGCATTGGAAAATACTGCGCTTTCGGAGATTTTAAATGAAGGCGCTGGCAGGCGGGTGATTGTGTTTCTCGAGCAAGCCGTAGCAGACGCGTGGCCTGCATTGGTGGAGCAGATCGAAGCCTACTTCGGGCTGCTTGATTTCGAATTTTGTGGCACGCAGATTTTCCCCGGTGGTGAGCCATGCAAGGCGGACGATGCACTGGTGAAGGAACTGTGGGCGAGGCTTGATGCGGCGCACTTGGATCGGCATTCATACATACTCGCCATCGGCGGCGGTGCTTTCTTAGATGCCGCTGGCTATGCGGCTGCCACTGCCCACCGCGGCATCCGGCTGGTGCGTTTCCCCACCACCACCTTGTCGCAAGGTGATAGCGGAGTGGGCGTGAAATGCGCGATCAATTTTTCAGGCAAGAAAAACTGGGTGGGCAGTTTCAGCGTGCCGTTCGCGGTGATCAATGATTTCAATTTCCTCAAAACCCAAGATGAGGCGACGTGCCGCGCGGGCTTAGTGGAGGCTGTCAAAGTGGCTTTGATCAAAGACACTGAGTTCTACCACTGGATTGAGGCAAATCTCATCCCACTCGCTGCCCTGGATGAAGAAACCTTGGAAGTCTGTGTCGAAAAATCCGCGCTGCTTCACGCACGCCACATCGCCACTGAGGGCGATCCTTTTGAAGCTGGCTCCAGCCGCCCGCTGGACTTCGGTCATTGGGCGGCGCATAAATTGGAATCGATGAGTTCTCACCAGCTTTCTCATGCCCCCGCTGTGGCCGTGGGCCTGGCGCTGGATACACTTTATTCGGCCCGCTGCGGCCTCCTGAAATTTTCCACCGCAGAGCAAATCCTCCACACCTTGCAAGCGCTGGGGCTCAGTATCTATCACCCAGCGCTTGATTGGGTGGATGAAAATGACCGCCGCCGCGTATTGGAAGGCCTCGATGAATTCCGCGAGCACCTCGGGGGTGAGCTGACTGTGCTTTTACTCGAAGATGTGGGAAAAAGCCGTGAAGTCCACGAAATGGATCAGGTCTTGCTGGGCGAGTGCATCAATGAACTGCGCACCCGCTGGGAAGCACCTGTCTGACTGCCATGGATTCACACTTGCGTCCTTTAAGAGCGATGCCGTAAACCAATGGATGCGCAAAAAGCTATTCCTCCTCACTGCGGCTCTTGCTGCATTTTTCACGCTTCCTCTTCATGCGGCTGTCTCTCTCCCTGCGGATACAATGGCGGCGGCCCCAAGCACCGTGGATGGACCCGCGAAGGAAGCGATGGATGCTTTCACCGCAGGCCGCCACACCAAGGCTGTGGAACTCGCAAAACCCCTCGCCGATGAGGGGAATGCAGATGCACTCTACCTCATGGGCTTCGCGCACGAGACGGGCAAGGGCATCGATGCGGATCGCTCCAAGGCACTCGAATACTACCGCAAAGGTGCCGCTCAGAAACATAAGGATTCCATTTACCGCCTCTCATTCATTCTCCTCGCCTCCGAGAAAGAGGACGAGCGGAACCAAGCCCGCCTCGCTCTCGAGACAGCCGCCAAAGATGATCCCACGGTGGCAGCCCGCATCCTTGGCGAGGCGTATTTGCGCGGCCTACTCACGCCTGCCGCAGATCCAGAAAAAGCCATCTTCTGGTGGCAAGTTGCGGCGGATGCTGGAGATGTCCCATCGCTACTGCTCATCGCCCGTCTCTATGAAGGGCAATTCGGATTTCCAGAACTAAAGAGCTCGGAAAAAGCGATTGCTGCCTACGCCAAAGCCGCGGGCCTCGGCAATGTAGGTGCCATGGCGGCGCTCGGCTCGCGCTACCTGAGCGGTGATGAAAAAATCCGCGATGAAAAGAAAGGCCGTGAGTGGCTGAAAAAAGCCATCGAAGGCAAAGAATACTCCGCCTACCTCGCTCTTGGCGACTACGAGGAAGACGTGAGAAAGAACCTCAAGTCCGCCCTCGCTGAGTATGAGCGCGGCAAGGACGCTGGGCAGATCGACTGCATCCTGCGCGCCGCAGACTTTTATGTTGAAGGGAAAGGCGTGGAAAAAGACAGCGCCCGTGGTTTCGCCTTGCTCCAAAAGGCGTCGGAAGCCGGGAATCCCGTCGCAAGCTTCCGCCTCGCCGTGCAAGCACTCTCTGGCGAAAAACCAGATCTTCTCACCGGCTACGGCCACCTCCTCGCGGCTGCGAATGGCAACCTCGCCGAGGCACAAAATGAAATGGGCCTGCTCTACCTTTCAGGAAAATTTGCTGGCACGGACACCATCGCCGGAGTGGCATGGCTCACACGCGCCGCAAAAGCAGGCTATGCCCAAGCACAGAACAATCTTGCGACACTCTACGAGCGAGGCGCAGGCACCGAGCAAAGCCTCGAAACCGCTGGCCAACTTTATGCCCTCGCTGCAAACCAAGGACACGGTCCTGCCACTCTTGCGCTTGCCCGCCTCATCCACGATGGAGTAGGCACCAAGCCAGATCCCGTCAAAGCATGGGCGCTGGCCACTCTTGCTGAGGAACGCGGCGATAAAGATGCGGCAAAAATGCTGGAAGTGATCACTGCAAAACTCACCCCCGAGCAAAAGACCGAAGCGAAAAAACAGCTCGACGATATGAAATTTGGCAAGGCAGCCGCCCCTGAAGCCAAGCCCGCTCCACAAGCAAAACCCGCACCCGCTCCGAAAAAAGCCAAGTAGGCCTCACGCTTTGTGAAAGTTCTCGTCACCGCCGGACCCACGCGTGAGCCGCTGGATCCAGTCCGGTTCCTCACCAATCGTTCATCGGGAAAAATGGGCTACGCCCTCGCAGGCGCATTTGCCCACGAGGGACACTCGGTGATGCTCATTTCCGGCCCCACTCAGCTAGACATCCCCGCGAATGTGGATTTCATCTTGGTGGGAAGCGCTGCGGAAATGTATGCCGCCGTGGCAAGCTATCTGCCTAAAATGGAAATCGCTGTCTTCGCCGCCGCGGTGGCGGACTACACGCCTGCCACCATCGCCCCGCAGAAAATCAAAAAACACGGCGAGACTCTCACGCTCGAACTCATCCGCACCGCCGATATTCTCGGCTCAGCCCGCGTCGCCATGGGCTTCCAAGGCACACTAATCGGCTTCGCCGCTGAGACAGAAAATATCGAGGCGAATGGCCGCGAAAAGCTTGTGAAAAAACAATGCGACATGATCGTCGCCAACGATGTTTCAAAACCTCACATCGGGTTCGACTCGGATGAAAACGAAGTCCTCCTCGTTTTTCCAGACCTCACCATTCCCCTGCCCGCCGCGTCCAAACAGGTCCTCGCGATGGACATCGTCGAAGCAGTCATGAAGCTCCATCTCGCCAAGTGAGATTTTGGAGTAACAAGAAACGCGAACATCTTGGGGAGCACATGCGCCCCCGCATGTGGTCTTTGGCGCCCTCGCCAAAGACAGGCATCTAGCGTGATAAGACGCTGTTTCCGACGAGGGCGTCGGAAACCACATGCGAGGGCGCATGTGCTCCCCGATGTTATATTCCTTGTTTGATTTGATCGAAAACCGAGTTTGTCATTTTCAAAAGTAGTCCATAGACTGGAGCCGTGAGCGATTCTGAAAACGACCCATTGAACAGCCTACTATCCAGCTTTGCACTTGGCCCATCTTGGGCGCGAGCTGCCGGGGACCAACCCGCAACCAAGCGCAAAACTTTCCCAGTCGGCGATGAGCGCCCACCGCGGCGGGACGATCGGGATGGCAATGGCCGTGGCCGCCAAGGCGATGGCCGCCGGGAGTTCCAAGGACGTGGCGGGAATTTCAATGATCGGCGCGATGGCCCACCACCACGCCAAGAGGAAGCGCCGCCAGCCATGGGGGTGCGCGTGACCATCGCGCCGGACGCGCAGGCCGTGCATCTCATCGGCAAGGAAGTTCATCAAGTGGCACGCGTTTATCCACTCTTCGATGTTGCGAAAATTTTGCTCGCAGAAAAAAGCCGCTGCCGGGCGATTTTCGAGGTGTCAGAACCCCATGCTCCACTCATTTGCGGGACTTTGTTTGAATGCGTTTTTCTTACCCGCGAGGAGGCCACCACGCGCTTTTGGAGTTCCGAGAAAAGGGGTGAACTCATCGAGGAAAAGACCATCGAAGTGGATCCGCCGACTGGAAATTTCCAAACCATCGCCCGCTGCGGAATCTCTGGTGATTGGCTGGGTCCCGTGAATTTTCATTCTTATCAAACGAATTTACGCCGCCTCCATCGCGAGCGCTTCGCACGGATGCCCTTCGAAGTTTATTCCAGCAAGGTCCGCACCGAACGCGGCGAGGAAGCGGTCAATGCGTGGCTGGAAACGATGAAACGCAAAACCCGCTGGCGTTTCAAAGGCAGTGAGGATGAACCATGGATCGATGATCGCGCAGAGGCTGAGCGGACATTGGGCGCACGGTGTTTTGAAAAAGTCTTCGCAGAAAGTCGCTGTGTGAACGTCTCCGGCGCGATCCCTGCGGAAAATCTTTCACCCTCACTGCTCACTTCCCTGAAGCTCTCTGGGAGTCACGCACGCAACCATCCAGCCATTCTGATTCCAGCCGTTTGCCGCGCAGTGGAGATCGAGCATTTACCAGTCTTCAAGCGCCAAGGAAAACTGCACACCGGCCCTGCCCGGCCTCATCCCTTGCCTGCAGATGCCGTGCTGGCGGAGCGGCCTAGCATCATGGTCAATTGGATCCTCGCGAATAAGCCCGCCAAGCTCGAAGGCCTTTGGAAAGCCGTGCTCCCGGAAGGCAGCACCGCTCCTTCTGCGGATTTCGCTGCGGATCTTTTCTGGCTCCTCCATCAAGGGCACATCCTGCTTTTCACGGATGACACATTGATCGTCCAAGAGGCCCGCGAAGCTATCGCTACGGATGCCACTGGTGAGCCAAAAAAGAAAAAGAAGAAGAAAAAGTCGAAGCCCAAGGTGCTAGGGGAAACTCCACCGGATGAGGCGGCAGCCGCAGAGCCAGCCGACGAACCCACTTCAGAGATAGTTGAAACTGAAGAAATCGCGCCCGAAGTTCAGATCGAAGCTACACCCGAAGTTACTGAAACTACCAGCGCTGAAGAAATCATTCCTCAATCTGAAAATTCATAAGCTTTCTTTCTGCCAAAGGTTGACGGGGGCCTCGCGCTGTGGTTCAAACCTCCTGACCCGCATCATGGAACGGTGGCTGAGTGGTCGAAAGCACTCCCTTGCTAAGGGAACGTAGGGGTGACTCTACCGAGGGTTCGAATCCCTCCCGTTCCGCCACTGCATTTTTAGCACACTCGGGTGCAAAGACGAAGCGTGCGTCTGACGGCGAAAGTTTTTCATACTGCGGAACCGTAGTGGCGAGTCTTTGCTGAAACACAATTTCCCACCCTCTTTTCAATCGATGCGACTGTGCCAAAAATGGATGACCCTCTTTTCACTGGTGTGCGCCACCGCAATGGCCCAAATCGAGAATACCGCAGAAGCACTGCCGAATATTCTTCCTGAAGGTGCGTTCGATACTCGGACAGGGCAATCCTTCAGCGGATGGAAATCTGGCGGCTTCATTGGTGGCGTTCCTAGAGGGAACCGCCAGTGGAAAAACTCCATCAGCATGGAGACTACCGAGACGGGTGCCGGCTTCGTGCGTTTTAAGATCCAAGATAAAGACGGCGCTTCACTTGGTATTTCTCAAACTGAGCCGCTCGTTCTCAATCCCGCGTGGAAAACGCTCGATCTAAAAGTTTCCATGCGCATCGCGGACTACGTGAAAGTGGCAGACTGGGGCGGCACTTGCCTCATTTCGCTAAGTTTCAAGGATGATAAAGACCAAACCATCCCCGGTGAGTGGAAATCTAGCCTCCACCGTAATACCCAAGGATGGGAGGAACTCACGGGCCGTTTCAGCCTTCCCGCAGGAGCTACTAGCCTCACCGTAGAAATCAACTTCATGGGCGCAGCGGGCGTAATGGATGTGAAGGATCTCCGGGTATTCGCAGATGCGCCCGCAGGGAAGGATTGATAACAACTGTCCGTTCAGATTTTGCCTATACCTATGCTTCAGTCATCAATTCGGCGCTATCTCAGCATCTTCATAGCACTGCCCATAGTGGCGCTTGCAGATCTCCCGAAAATTACTCTGCCCGCAGGCGAGCGTTTTACATGGGGCCAAGAACCAGTGGTCTCCCTCAGCCAAACTCGTGCTGAAATTGTATTAAACGGCCTTTGGTTATTCCGGCCCACCAGCTCCCACGAGGCTGACTTGCCATGGGCTGCCATCCGCGTCCCCGGCTCTTGGGATTCTCAAGCAGAATGGGGAAACATGGTAATGCCATCATTCGTCGGCACCCCACCCGCGTGGCCTAGTGCCACCTTTCGCACAGATGCGGCTTCATCTTACACCTATCTAACAGACACCGTGCGCGGCTCCTACCAGCGGGAAATTACCATCCCAAAAGAATGGGTAGGCCGCCGTTATTTCCTAACATTCGAGCGGATTTCCACTGACTCGGAAATTTTCATCAATGATAAAAAAGTAGGCGAAACTCGCTGGCCCAGCGGCGATGTGGACCTTACAAACGTGATTGCGCCGGGTGCTGCTGCCACCCTGCGCGTGCAAGTCACTGCGGTAGCCAGCGAGAATGAACTCATCCAAGCCATGCGTGAGGACTATGCGGACAAGGGCGATGGCGGCCTCCGCCAGCGAGGGATCATTGGCGATGTGATAATCACTGCCCGGCCCGCCGCAGCCCATCTGGATTATCTGGCGGTGGAAACGTCCGTCTCGCGCCAAGAGATCTCCGTCACCACCGCAGTGGCAGATTTAACAGCACCCACATCTGCGAAATTTACTGCCACCATCACCGAGTGGCCGTCTGGCATCCTCGTCAAAACCTTCACCAGCGAAGCGGAATTCCAGCCCTTCCGCCCCATCACGCTCAAGTGGTCATGGCCTGATGCAAAGCGCTGGGACATCGGCCAACCGCACCTTTACAATCTCAATCTAAAAATTGATGGCCCCGCATGCAGCGATGCGCTGGTCGAGCGCTTCGGCTTTCGCGAATTCCGCATCGAAGGCCGCAACTTCATGCTGAACGGCACGCCGTTTTTCGGTCGGCTCACCCACTCTGCCGCAGACCACTCCATCGGCGGAAACAAGCAAGCTGCCGATGCGGAAGCACGGCGGACTCTAGCGCAGGGCTACAATCTGTTAGAAATTTGGCCGAACGATACCTTCCGCAGGGGCTTTGCAGACTTTCGCGCCGCCTACGCTCGCAGTGCGGATGAAGCAGGCATTTTTGTGATGATGCCGTTGGTGAGGTCTGACGATATTTTCCCATGGCGGGCCACTCCTTCTCCCGAGCAGAAACAGGCATGGCTGGCTGCGAACCAACGTTTCATCCAGCGCGTTCGCAATCATCCATCCATCGCGGGATATCTGTATTCTGGCAATGATTTCATGACCGCGGATGACCAGAATCCCCTGCGGCTGGGGAATTCCAAAGCGCTTGCGCAAAGCCAACAGCAAGATGTGTCTCGCGGTCTCACGATGATCGAAGATCTCCGCGCCCTTGATCCCACACGCTGGATCACCTCCCACTCGAATGCAAATGTGGGCGATGTTCATACGGGAAATCACTATCTGGGACTCACGCCGCTGCAAGAGCGCGAGGAGACGCTTTCCTACTGGGCACGTGAGGGAGATCGCCCATACGGCGCCGTGGAATTTTGCAGCCCTTTCAGCGCAGACCTCCACCGCGCACGCATGTCATGGAACGCAGAAAGCGAGCCGCTCGCCACCGAGTTTATGGCAGCCATCTTGGGTCCAGACGCTTACCAGCAAGAGACACCCGCATACCGCGACTATGTGCGCAGCCGCTTCGATCCCCAGAAAGCACGCTTCACCGGCTGGCCTGGCGGTATCGTTCCCTACGAAAATGGCTATAGTAACTATTTGCCCTACCAGCAATTTCAAATCCCCCAAGTGAGGAAAATCTGGCGTGCATGGCGGACTTACGGTGTCTCTCTCGGGATGATTCAATGGGAAAATCTTTTACAAACTAAGTCCTCCGGCACGACTGAGCTCCCCGCCTTCCAGCCCGGCACACGCGGGGTTTACAAACGTTCCCTCTCAAACGCTGCGCTCAATGTCACCCGCCCAGCACCCGCAGATCTCGCGCCCGTCCAGGCCGCTTATTTCGAGTCGATCCAGCCACTCATGGCCTACATCGGCGGGCCGCTGGATCGCACGGATGGCTGGGTCTCCAAGGATCATCATTTCACCTCGGGAGGGATGGTGCGCAAGTCGGTAGTGCTCATCAATGATGGCCGCACGCCGCAGCAATACAGCGTCGATTGGAAAGCGGCGCGCCATACTGCGGCAGCGAGTTTGAAAGGCACGCTTGGCATCGGTGAAAAAGCATTTTTACCCATCGAGTTCACAGCTCCAGTCGTGGCGAAGAAGACTGACCTCAAGCTGAAACTCGCAGTCCGCTTCGGCGATCTCCAAGACACACCGCTGATCACGGATGAAGCAGACATTCGCATTTACCCCATCTTGCCCAAGTTGGAAAAAATCACGCCCATCCTCAGCTTCGATCCCGAGGGAAAAACCGACGCCCTACTCCGCCGCGCTGGCTTTGCGCCCGCACCGTGGAATGGCAAGGATGTCTCTGATGGCAGCGTTTTGGTCATTGGCCGCCGGGCGATGAGCAGCCCCGAATTCGATCCCAAGGCCTTTCGCTCCGCCGTCCTCGCTGGCGCACGCGCCGTGCTCTTTTCGCAAGACCCACAGCTCCTCCGTGAGCGCGGCGGCATCCGCGTGCATCAATGGATTAATCGCCAATTTTGGCCTGTAGAAACGCAGAAAAATCATCCTCTCAGCCGCGGCATGGATGCGGCTGATTTTAGAGATTGGGCCGGCTCAGGCAGCCTACTGCCGCCCGGGAATCACCAAAATCTCAGTGAAAGCGCACTACGCCGCGGCTACCCCACCTACGGCTACCGTGTGGGATCACGCGGCAGCGTGAGCAGCGCCGCGTGGGAAAAACCCCATCACAGCGGATGGACTCCATTGCTCGAGGGTGAATTTGACATGGCATACTCGCCTCTGATGGAACTCCGCTTCGGCCGTGGCT
This sequence comes from Akkermansiaceae bacterium, assembly GCA_043763755.1. Classification (GTDB taxonomy): domain Bacteria; phylum Verrucomicrobiota; class Verrucomicrobiia; order Verrucomicrobiales; family Akkermansiaceae; genus Luteolibacter. The sequence continues at coordinate 16,672 of JAYULG010000082.1, forward strand.
ACTTGCTCAATTGCAGTCTTGATCTGGAAGAACGCACAGACCCCGCGAGCGATTTACTCACCCGGCGTGTGATTGAATCCACCATAACCGCTACCGTCCAGCCACGCCGGGAGGTTTTTTACCTCGGTGATTCACCCACGGAAATCAGCCTGAAAAACTCCGGCCTTGTTTTCACCAAGCTCACTGCATCACCACCCGCCGGAAGCTTGATCGTGGCAGGCCCCGGTGCTTCTCTTCCCATAGAGAAAATTCGACCCCTGCTCGCCGCAGGCACGCACATTTTACTCCTCGGTCTCGATGCGAAAACACTACCTCAGGGCATCACCGCCAGCATGGCCAGCTACGGCACTACCGCTGCAAACACCCTGCCAGACTGGCCTGAGCTCAAGGGCATTTCCCCATCAGATCTACGCCTGCGGACTGACATGGACATACCGCTCATCGCGCCCTCGGCGAATGTTTCCATTGCTGCCGGCGGTCTGCTCGCACGCGTCGTTTCCGGCCCGGGCGTGATCATTGCATTTCAGGGGAATCCGGCGGCGTTGGATTCGAAAACCAACCTCTACTACCGCTTCAGCGAGTGGCGTTGGACTCGCACGCTTTCGCAACTGCTCACCAACATGGGTGCCGTATTCGCGAGTGATGATCTATTTTTTAAGCAGACGCCTGATCCATTTGTCGCCATCGAGCTTGCCGGGAAATGGAAGGTCATTTCAGAAAATACACTCCCACCTGCATCCTCGGTCTCTGCTCCCACCATCGATCCCGGACCAAAAACTCTCGCACCTGCGCTGCCGGATTTCGATGACTCCACATGGCCCAGCGTGAGTCTTCCCGCGATGGACCGCCTCGGCGATATCGATCTACAACTCACCGATGGCAGCCTCTGGGCGCGGCGGAAAATTACGATCCCGTTCGATTGGCAGCGCATGGGTGATGCCAGCCTCGTGCTCGGCACCATGGACGATCACGATACCACGTATTTTAACGGCACCAAAGTAGCCGCCACAGGTAGCGCAAATCCAGAGGCAAAAAACGCGCCTCGCTCATACCGCATCCCCGCATGGATGATCAAGCCCGGCGCAGAAAACACCATCGCGATCCGCCTCTTCGATCAATTCGGCAGCGGCGGGTTCAGCGCGCCAGCCACCCC
>JAYULG010000083.1:0-1333 GCA_043763755.1 Akkermansiaceae bacterium
ACCTATTTCCTCGACACCCTCTACTCAGACATCGATTCCCTCAGGATTTACGGAGGCATCCATCGCAAGGCTCACAAAAACCTCCATCGCGCTCTGAGCCAGCGCTTTCCATTCGCCATCTACTACACCTTGGAATTGGAAACCGTCCGTTGCCAAACTTTCGGGTCCGCCTCAGACATCATTCTCCGGCGAGCTTGCAAAACCCCTTTAAGGAGTCGAGGGTTCGGTCGTGAGCATTCAGGAAATCAAATCCGAGATCCAGGCACTACCCGCTGCGGAGAGGAAACGTCTGGCCGCCTTTCTCGTCTCGTTGAGGCACAAGGAGCTTGCGCAGTACCGAACTCGCATGGCCCTCAAGATCGACGACAAGAATCCCGAAAACTGGGCCACACTAGAAGATCTCGATCAACGACTCGAATCCTGAGCCATGGACTATCGGTTGCTCATCTCAATCGAAGTCGTTGAATTTCTCGAACGGCTTCCATCAAAAACCCGGAAAAACCTCCGCAATGCCATTGCCGCCATCGGTGGTGACCCGCTCGCAATGACTGATGCTGCGGACTTTGACGACACCGGACGGCATCTTCAAATCGCAATCATCGGCGATTTCGCGCTCACCTACTGGATCGACGACGCCGACCGCCATGTGAAAATCCTCGATATCCACGCCGCCGACCGCTGAATGATTGCGCTTTGCGCGCGCCCTTTTCCTCTCGCGGAATCCCACCCCGAGAATGGCCTTGGTCGGTGGTTTTGAAGTCGCCGGAATCGTCTCAGACGAGCCGCAAACCCTCTGCAAGAAATGTCAGCCACAATCCGGCGTGGATAAAGAAACCTTCCTCCACTACTTCCAAGGCGCAGCTACCGCCTATGGCATTCTCATCGGCCGCACCTAGCAGTTTGAAACCGCCACCGAACTCAATGCACTCCGCCGCACAAAAGGCGGCTTCCACCCACCTCAGTCCTATCGATATGTCGGGAGCGAGGAGTGGGTGAAGTTGATGGATACGTGACTGGTATTCCACTCGATCCCGCGTCCGGTAGGCCTTGGTGCTGAGAACCTCACTAAAATTTCCTCGGAACATCTTGGCTTGTCTTCCCCCCGGATTTCTTGTAATGGAACCCTGATGATTGCACTTGCCGAGATACATGAACTTCCTCTCCACGAAAAACTGCGAATGATGGAAGCCCTGTGGGATGGAATCGCCCCGCTGGAAGCTGAACTCGAAGTCCCTCAATGGCACAGGGATCTTCTCGACGAGCGCGAACAACTCATTTTGGACGGTAAAGCCAAATTTATCGACTGGGAAACCGCCAAACTACAGATCAAGGA
>JAYULG010000084.1:0-1330 GCA_043763755.1 Akkermansiaceae bacterium
AAAGCAGCTTTCACGTCATCCGGCACCCATGAGAAAAATCCATGGGCGATGATGTAGTCAAACTTGCCCGCACCCGACTGGAAGTCCTGGAGATCCACCACCTCGAAATGGATATTCGTGACACCTGCGCTACTTGCACGCTCTCGCGCTGCACAAATTGAATGCTCGTTGAAGTCTATACCCACACACATACTTTGCGGCCAGCGCACCGCGAGCGGAATCAGATTGTGCCCAGAACTGCAGCCGATTTCTAGAATCCGTGCACCCGCCGGATGTGGCGTTCTAAGCCCGCCGATGCACGCTGCCATGGCACTGATCGCAGGATCTGATAGCGGATGGCTCATCGCCGGATAAGCGTGAGTTTCATAAAGTGCGCGAACCGAATTTCCTATCATCTGTTAGATTCTACGCACTTCTACCCGGTCCCAATACATCCGGTCTCGCCAATCTTTGAAAGAATCGCCGTAAGTTGCAAGTTGCGGCCCGGTTGCCACAGTTTCCCCGGCCACTAGCACCTCATTCATCCCTTCAGCAGTGCGCAAGCTGCGGACGACAGGAAAATTTTCTCCGAGTATCCTACGGGTCAGCGTTTGCATGGTGCGGTGACCCACACCCGTTACTAAATTCACTGCCAGCAAGCCGCCCGGAGCAACGGCGTTTTGCAAATGTTTCATTAACCGCGCATCCCACGCTTGGGGCCGGAACACGTCGGTATTCCCGGCGAGATAAATATCATCAAACACCACATCGAATTTCCGCTGATTCGCCGCGAGCCACGTGTAGGCATCTGCGCAATAGATCTCAATGCCGAGGGCATCTAAATCCATGTGGCGCTTGGCGAGGGCGACGATTTCTTCATCGATATCGATGGCCACCAACTGACAATCTGGCAGCAAATGGCGCAGCACTCGGAACGCCGTGCCACCTGCTAGCCCCAGCATGAGCACGGACTGAGGAGGACCTTTCTTACGCAGCAGACTGGCAGCAGCAATCAAGTCCCATGCCAGCCCTGTTAGGAAGCGCTTGCGATGGTAGGAGGCATGCAGCGCACCCGCCACTCGGAACTCGGTTGCCATTTCGGACTTCCAAATTTCTAATAATTGAAATTGGGTTTGAACGATCTCCAAGCGGCGCATCAGGTGTGATAGTGGAGTCTCGAGCGGCAGAAGAAAGCAGGAATTTTTATCAAGACCCTTAACTTCTGCGAGATCATCACTTCAGTGTTTGCGACCGCACATTGATCCGCTACACCACGAGCACATGCAGCACCTGCCCGCTCAGTTTTTCCTTCAGATGGCCGCCATCCTCGTCGCGTGCAGAGTGGTGGGGT
>JAYULG010000085.1:0-4609 GCA_043763755.1 Akkermansiaceae bacterium
CCTTTGCGCTCAAGGATGCCTTGGAAAATTTGGCGGTTCGTTTTCGAGTAGCGGAATGCTTTATCGATGTCATCCCAATGGGCGGAGACTAGGCGGCGGATTTGCGGGCTGAGCTTGAGATTGCGGAGTTGGCAATGTTGGAAAAGGCGGATGAGGCGGTGAGAATCGTCTCTGAAAATCTCCTGATTTGAAGGGAAAAGGCGGCCTTCCCGCGCAATAAAGCCATCGAATTCTTCACGGCTTTTTTTACGGAATGTGAGAAAGGAGCGGAAGCCAGACTCGGAACGAGAGTCTTGTTCGATTTGGAAGGTTTCCATCAACGAGGTGGTATGTTGGAAAAGGTGGCGCGTGTGGCGATAGTAGTCGCGCATGAAGGCTTCTACCCGCCGGAGGATATCCCGTTGCGGATACTCAAACGCGGTGGCGACGATGCCTTGGAGCTGGAGCGTGAGCTGATCGGTGGCTTTTCCGGTGTGGAAGTGCAGCTCATTGCGAACGCGGTGGATGAAATCGTAGGCCTCTTCGATTTCATTGCGCGTGTTCGAGGTGATGATGCGATCCTCGACGAGGGCTGCGAGATCGGTGCTGCCGCGTTTCACCCTTGCCACCCATAGGATGTTATGGAAATCCCGCAGGCCGCCGCAGCTTTCTTTCACGTTAGGCTCTTGGAGGAAAACGGTGTGCGAGTATTTCTGGTGGCGATCTCGCAGGTCCTTGCGGCGAAGTTCAAAAAATGCTTCATGGCTGGTGTTGATGCATTCGTGGTCGAAGCGTTCGCGGAAGTTTGAGAAAAGCACGGGGTCGCCCGCGATGAGGCGGGAGTCCATGAGCGAGGTTTTGTTTTCCTGATCCGCCTTGGCCTGCTCAATGCACTCGGCAGTGGAGCGGCAGGCGTGGCCGACTTTGAAACCTACATCCCAGAGCACATAGAGAATGTCTTGGACGAGTTCTTGGAGTGGCAGTGGCAGCTTGGTGGACGCGCGGGGGAGGAGAAAGAGGAGATCGATATCTGAGCCGGGATTGAGCGTGCTACGGCCGTAGCCACCGGTGGCTACGAGGGCGATGGGTAGCATCTCACCACTTTTCCGGGCATTCATGGAGGCGGTGAAAATCGAGCGAATCAGCGTATCGATGAGCGCCGCACGAGAACCCGCAATTTTCAATCCGCTGGCACCAGCGCGATGGGCGAAAAGAATTTTCTGTTGCTCGGCTTCGAGGAATGATTTGTAAAGAGAGATGCGCTCGGCAGGAGAAAGTTGGCCTTGAAGGGCCGGCTTGAGAGTTTCTCGGGCGTGTTCTTCGAGGTCTTTGAGGTATTGCTGCATGCGGAATCGTCAGGTGAGCGTGGGCCGTTTTGAAAATTGGTCAAGCGGCGTGGCCCATGGCGCTGCCGATGCGGGCGTAGAGTTCAGTCTGACGCGCGGTATGGGCGACTAAGTCCGAGGCCAATTGCACCGTGCCGGGTTCGAAAATAGTGATGGTAGATGAGCCACCGAAGGCGAAATAGCCTTTTTCCTGGCCTTTCTCAGCAGGAGTGCCGGGCATAAATGTCTGGGCGATCGTGCCCACGCACGTTGCACCGATTTCGAGCAGGAGCGCCCTGCCATGATGAGGTGTCTTCAGCTCGGTGAGGGTGCGTTTATTTGTCCAGAGATAGCCGAGATTTTGCCGCAGGGCGATGGGATTTACCGAAAAAAGTGGGCCATCGATGAGGCGAGTGGCACTGGGAATGCCTCCGCATGGAAAATGAAATCGATGGTAATCCACCGGGCATAAGCGCGAAAGAACGAGTGCGCCATGGGCATAGCGCGCCGCTAAATCTGCACTGCCGAGCAGGCTGGCGAGATCGAATTTCTGACCTTTTACGAAAACACCCCGGATGTCCGCTGCGTCCTGGAAACCAAGGTGCCTGCCATCCGCCGGGAACACAACGCTGCGAGGATTTGGATCGATTGGCCGGGCCTCGGGCTTGAGTTTCCGATAGAAAAATTCGTTGAAGCTTTGGTAGGAGCTCGGTAAATCTGCGAAATCACTAGAATCAAGCCCGTATTTCTCGATAAAAGGCACCACCCGCGCTGCGGACTCTGGAGTGCTCATCCGCCGCCCATACCATTTCGAAAAAAACGGACGTTTGACGAAGGTGTTAAGGGAAATTGCTCCAAGCGGATTTCCATAGGCCCAGCGCAGAAAACTTTCGCCATAGATTTGCTCGGTTTCCATAGCTCCGGTATGGCGGTTGAAATATTGGACAGCATCCACGGCGGTCTTTTAGTCCGGCGTTTCCGCCGCGGCAAGACCCGCGAGGTGTGATATTGGGGCCTCGATTGAAGGCTTGAGGTGGGAAGCATCGTCGCGTTTCCACTTGCGCGGCAGGATGCGCAGAGCTATCGCCCGTTGGATGAAGAACCGATTTGCACTTTTGATGACTTGCGGCGTGATGCTTGCCAGTTGTGACGGGAAAAAGGAACTTACCATTTCCGAGACTCGTGCAGCCACCACCCGTGATAAGCCATCCAAGCTCTTCGCCACCAGCGATGAACGTTTCCGCGATGCAAAGCCAAGCCCCATTCAAGGAGATCCTCCGGCGGGCTGGCTGGCATTGCCAGCCTCACAGTTTCGCTTGCTCAATTATCGATTCGGCGAGAGCGGCATGGGCGAAGTCTGGGTCTCGCTTTCGTCTGGCACGGTGTTGGACAATATTAACCGCTGGAATGGCCAGTTCGGCGCTACAAAGCTAGATCCATCCACCCTCGAAGCACTCAAAACCGTAAACATTGCAGGCTTCCCGGGGAAATGGGTAGCCGCTGAAGGTGAATATGCGTCTGGCATGGGTGCTCCGCCGAAGCCCGGATTCGGCCTCGCAGGGATCGTCGCCTCTGTGGATGGGAAAATTCTCACACTCAAAATGGTCGGGCCAAAAGCGGAGGTCGAGGCTGCGAAGCCACTCTTAGAAACGTTCGCAAAAAGCCTCCGTATGGCTGACTAAATCGCCTCCACGTTGCCGTAAGCAACCACGCTTTTTTTAAACTATGGAACTCTCAGCTACACCGCCACTCTCTAAGCGACCAAGGTCTCTCGCGGAAAAGACTTTTGATGTGCTATCAGGCTTTGGGTTGGCCACCATTTCGTTATTGTTGTTGGGCTTGCTTACCTGGTTTGCCACGCTCGAGCAGATCGACCACGGCCTCTACCCCACGCTCAATAAATATTTCCACTGGAAATCTGTTTTCTTGCTGCCGGAGATCAATGGCAAAACCATCCCGCTGCCTTTGCCCAGCGGCTATTGGGTGGGCGCAGTTTTACTGCTTAATCTCATACTCGGCGGTGTCATTCGTATTCGTAAGGGCTGGAGCCACGCGGGAAACTTGATCTCACACTTTGGGATTATCTTCATGCTCATTGGCGGGGGGGTAGCGCACCATTTTTCGGAACGGGGAAACATGGCAGTAGGCGAAGGTGAAGCGAGTAACACTGCGGAAGATTATTTCGAATACGTCGTCGAGCTCACCGAAATCAAGGATGCGGCATCTAACGCCATCACCGTCATTCGTGGTGATCAAATCAATGACCTTGAACCCGGGAAAACCCGCATTTTCCGCCTTCCAAACTTTCCATTTGACCTAGAAATTGGCGGCTATTTGGTCAATGCCCAGCCCGTCTCCGCAAACGAGCGCGCTCCGGACAAGGCGCAGCAAATCGCAGACGGCTACTATCTCATGGAGAAACCCGGGGAGGTGAATGCCGAAGCGAATACCGCCGCTTGTTATGCCCGCATTCTCTTCCGCGATGGAAAAAAATCGGACCCATTCATCCTCGCTGGTGCCAGCTTTCATCCATTTTCCGTGCGCCTCGAGGACCGCATCTTCACGGTGGACATGCGCAAACGGCTGTGGCCCATGCCCTTCACCGTGAAGCTTGATAAATTCACTGCGGATTTTCACCCCGGCACATCACGTCCTGCAAAGTTTGTCAGTGAAGTCACCCGCATCGAAAACAATGCAGAGGCCAAGGTCACTATCCAGATGAATGAACCCATGCGCTACGAGGGCCTCACGTTTTTCCAAGCCAGCTACGGCCCACCCGGCGCCGGACCCGGGGAGAGAATGTATTCCGTCTTTGAAATTGTGAAAAACCCCGCCGATCATTGGCCAGAGTATAGTCTCTACATCGTCTCCTTCGGGATGTTGATCACATTCCTCCAAAAACTCATCTCACACATCGCCGTCACCTCACGCAAGAAACGCCATGTCTAATTCATCCTCAAAAATCGGGCGCTGGATCGCCGCCGTCTTAGCCCTCGCCGGGCTATGCACCATTTTCTATCACTTGGTGTTAGATAATACTCCAAAAGGCGAAGCTCGAAAAATACCGGGTTACACAGAGTGGTCCAAAGAGGCGATCACGGCAGCGGAAGCGATACCTATCCAAAGTGGTGGCCGTATCAAGCCGCTGTCCACCTATGCTGGGTTTACCATGTTAGGCCTTCATGGCGCGCGCTCCATGGCCATTGAAGGTGATAATGGCATCACTTATAAAATTAAACCCACTGCTTGGTTACTTGATGCACTTTTCCGCCCTCGCTTTGCTTTAGAACAGCCTACCTTCCGTG
>JAYULG010000086.1:0-1326 GCA_043763755.1 Akkermansiaceae bacterium
ATGGCAAATTTACGGCGCGGCTTCTCGTTCTTCCACATTAAAAAGGAGTGGGAATTGGGCGATGCAAATTAATGGAACTTCCTCGTCAAGCGGCTATCAACAGACAATCACTGGATTGCAATCCAATAAAAGCTACACGGTGCGTGTATGGGCGGCGGGAAGTGCGGCTAATACAATGCTCTGGATGGGCGCCTACAATACGGGTGGCAGTGATGGCTACAAAACTAGTAACCTAGGAACAAATTACACTGAGCAGAGTTTCACATTCACCACTGGACCGTCGGCCACTAGCGCAGTGCTTTGGGGCTGGCGTGGGAACGAACCTACGGTGGCCTATGTGGACGATATCTCAGTGACGGCTAATTAAGGGGCGAAGGAGCGTGATTACAGAATCCTCCCTGCAACTCGGTGGGGAGGGCTCAACCAGTAAGCAGTATGTCAAGTGGGGTTTGGGGGCGTGGTGGTGGAAGCTGGCGTTTAGACTTCCAACGGTTTCTACGTGGTGAAGCCGTAAAATAGCTTCTCTCCACAACGCGAGAGCCTCGTATTGTGACTAGTAGAATGACACCGGAAAATTCGGAAGGAGTGGGCCATTGCGCTAATCTTCAGAGTTTACCGGGCGGTCCATGCGCCCCATCTTGGCGTTTGTGTCAGCACCCGTAGAACGTTCCGCCGGGATTTTACTCCCTGCATTTTCGCCCCGCCGCAAGGATGATTTAGGCATCGGAGATACATTGGCACTGCGCGAGTGGATCGACTGGGCAGCAGCCCACCAAGTCGGGTTTATTCAGCTCCTCCCCATCAATGAAAATGGCCCAGATGAGAGTCCATACAGTGCTATTTCATCGATCGCCTTAGACCCGATCTACCTTGCGCTGGATGCATCAGAAATCCCCGGCCTCACCGCGGCGGATGTCAATTTGGCACGTAGTAAACTTGGCGAGGCAAAGTGGGCAAAACACGTTGATTACCCCGCCGTGCGTGAGGTGAAGCGGGACTTGTTAGAGATTGCTTGGTCTCGCTTTAATGATGCTAAAGCTATACTTATCACAGAGTTTCATTGTTTTAAAAATAAGCATGCTGAGTGGCTCGCGGACTACTGCATTTTCCGCTATTTGATGGAACTCCACGGTGACTCACCCACTTGGGATCAATGGCCTTCATCATGCAATACACCTGGCGCGGCCCGCGCATTCTTAGCACAGCAGTGCACGTTGGATGCAGCACTCGTCGCCCATCGGCTAGACTACTATGCCTTCGTCCAGTGGCTATGTTTCCGCCAATGGCTTGCGCTCCGCACCCATGCAGAGCAGCAAGGAGTCAAGC